>DATGZW010000171.1:0-4578 GCA_035297005.1 Patescibacteria group bacterium | reverse complement strand
CATCAGTGGATCGACAAACGGAGCCGCGCGCGGAAGAAACTCCAGCACCCAACGCTTGGACGCCGCCTCGCCCGCCTGCATGGTCGAGCGCGCCGGGCAATAAATCGACACCGTGATACCATGTTCCGCCGATGCCATCGCCGACCTCCTGACGCCTGAGGTAAGCAGCCGCCCCGCCCCGGCAAGGGGAATGAGCCTTTGCGCATGGCGAAAGCGCTTATGAGAGCCCGCCACTTAGGCTATCCTGCGCCGCGAATTTTGCAGGATGAGCCGCGTGGCCGAGTTAAAAGTTCAAACCGGGTTTGTGACGACGATCCCCTTGCCCGCCTTGCCGCGCGAA
This sequence comes from Patescibacteria group bacterium, assembly GCA_035297005.1. Lineage (GTDB taxonomy): Bacteria > Pseudomonadota > Alphaproteobacteria > Rhodospirillales > Magnetospirillaceae > DATGZW01. The sequence continues at coordinate 4,238 of DATGZW010000171.1, read as the reverse complement.
GGCTGGTTCTTGCCGTTCCTGGCGGTGATCGCGCCGGTTAAGCTGATCCTGTTGCTGACCCTGGGGACAAGCGAGTTCCCCGACACCGCTGGTTACGTTGGTCTGGCAGACGGCATCCGGCATGCCTCCGACTGGTGGCGCGATGGCGGCTGGAGCGACGGCTACGCCCCGCCCCGCCTGCTGCGGCCCTATGGCTATCCGCTGCTGGTGGCCGGCGCGCAAATGCTGTCGCCGCAGGGCTATCAGTTGGTGCTGGCCGCCCTCCAAAGCGCGGCCAGCGTGGCGGTGCTCGCCTTGCTGGGCTGGTTCGCCCGCCGCTTGATCGCCCCGTCATCGTTGCGCTTCTGCCTGCTGGCGCTGTGCGCCTCTTCAGGGTTCATCCTGTTCGACTTGGCGGTGTTGCCCGACAGCCTGTACTCGTCGCTGTTCGTCACCGTGTTCCTGGTTCTGGCGGCGCAGATGCTGGACTTGCTGCCGCCCCGCCTGGGGCTGACCCTGCTGCTGGGCAGTGTCTGGGCGCTATCGATCACCCTGCGCGACGTCGGGCTGTTGCATAGCTTCCTGCCGTTAGTCGGCGTGATGGTGATCGGCTATTGCCGCCGCCTCGGCTTGGCGCGAACCCTGGCGCATGCGGCAGCCTTTGCCCTGCCGGTGGCGGCGATGGCGGCAGCGGTGGTGCAGTGGAACCTGTTCCGCACGGGACATGCCTTTTTCAGCATCACCGGCGGCATCAACTGGCTGTGGCCAAGCATCAACATGGCCGATCGCGGCTTGGCCGATCCCTTCGCCTGCGCCGATCTGGTCTGCCGTACGGCCAAGAGCCTGGGGCCGGGCAAAGGCATGGAAGGCGCGTTCGCCATCGCCGATTCCCTGTGGGCCAATTTCCGCCTGAACCCTGTGGAGTTCGGCCAACTCACCTTCGCCCATTTCCGGGGCGCGGTGCAGGCGCATCCGCTCGCCTTCGTCTCCAGCATGCTGGGAAACCTACAATTCGGCCATCTGTCCGAGCTGGTGTTCAGTCCCTTGGCCAATGCCAACGAGTTGAGCCGCCTGCATGCGACGCCGGGGCAGCGCCTGCTTCCGGCCATCCGCGAAATGGGACAAGCCGTGCGCCATGGCGCGCTGTGGCAGGCCCCTGGTTTTCTGCTGCTCGCCCTGATGAGCGCCGCCTCCAGCGCCGCCTTGCTGGTGACCATCGTGGCGACGCCGGTCAGCGCCATCCGCAAACTGCGGCGCGGCGACCGCCAAGCGTTGGTGGCCTTGTATTTCTGGACCGTGGCGGCGGTGTTCATCGCCAGCTACTGCCTGGTTCACATGGAAATGCGCCACGCCTTGCCGACCGTGCCGCTGCTGCTGCTGGCCTTTGGCTGGACCATCGCGCCGTGGTGGAAAAGAGCGACGCCGGCAGCCGCCAGGAATTAAACATATTATTTATGCTATTTATAAAAATGTAACTCGTTTATTTTAGTGTGGAATAGTTTTCGTCCCTCGCCTAATCTGCGGTGATTACCAGCGTATTGCACGCTGGTAATCCGCCATTCGCATGTAGATTAAGGACGAAACCCATGGCTCTTGCCGTCAAGCCGGTGCCGAATGCCGATCCCGCCTATTGGGACGCCGCCTTGGAAACCCAAAGCCGCGCCGAGTGGGACCGAATGAAGCTGGCTTTGCTGAAGAAGCATCTGCACCACGCCTATGCCGGATCGCCCTATTACCGCGCCAGCTTCGACGCCGCCGGGGTGCATCCCGATCAGGTCAAGAGCCTTGACGATATCCGCCGCTTCCCCTTCATCACCAAGTCAACGATCCGCGACCGCCAAAACGCCGCCCCGCCGTTTGGCGATCTGTGCGCGGTGCCCGAGCGCGACATCGTCTACATCTCGGCCTCCAGCGGCTCGACCGGCGTGCCCACCGCCTCGCCGTTCACCGCCCAGGACTTCGAGGACTGGATGGATTACGAAGCCCGTCAGTTTTGGTCATCGGGGCTGCGGCCGGACGACCGCTATTGCCATTCGCTGAACTTCTCGCTGTTCGTCGGCGGGCCTTGCGTGCTGGGCGCGCAGAAGCTGGGCGCGCTGTCGATCCATGCCGGCACCGTGCCATCCGACCGCTTGCTGCAAATTCTGCAACAGTTCCAAGCCACCGCCATGTGGACGACGCCGTCCTATGCCTGGTATCTGGGCGAAACGGCGATCAAGGAAGGCATCGACCTTAAGAAAGACCTCGCCATCAAGCGCATCTTCGTCGCTGGCGAGCCGGGCGGTTCGATCCCCGAAACCCGCAACCGCATCGAAGGTCTGTGGGGCGCGTCGGTCTATGATTATTACGGCCTGTCCGACATCTTCGGCTCCTGCGCCGGCATGTGCGAGGAAAAGGACGGCCTGCATTGGGCCGAGGATCACATCCTGGTCGAAGTGCTCGACCCCAAGACCGGCGAGCCGGTGGCCGAGGGCGAGCGCGGCGAGATGGTGCTGACCACGCTGAAGAAGTCGGCGCGGCCGATGATCCGTTTCCGCACCGGCGACATCGTCTCGTTCACCTCCGAACCCTGCGCTTGCGGGCGCACCTCGCAGCGCATGCGGGGGGTGCATGGGCGCTTGGACGACATGCTGATCATCAAGGGCGTCAACATCTTCCCCAGCGACGTCGAAGCCATCGCCCGCAAGGATCACGACCTGACCGGCGAGTACAAGCTGGTGCTGGAACGCATCAACCACCTGGACCATCTGACCATCGAAATCGAGCGCATCCACGGCTTCAACGGCACCGACGAGGAGTTGGCGGCCCGCTTCGCCAAGCATCTGAAGGCGGTCACCGGAGTCAGCGGCACCATCCGTGTGCTGCCCGCCGACACCTTGCCGCGCGCCACCCACAAGGCCAAGCGGATCGAGGACCGGCGCACCGGGGTCTGGTCGTAAGCCCTTTCCAACTACGGCGAAAGCTCGTTTACTAGGGTCAACGATGCATTCAGAGGATGCGCGGTTCCCCCACGATGCCGTCATGCCCGCGCTTGTCGCGGGTATCCACGCGGAAAGGCCTAACCCATTGTTTCCAATTCAATTTAGGCTGATCGGCGTGGATGGCCGGAACAAGTCCGGCCATGACGGAAAACGGGAATGCAATGGACCGTTTGTCTAGGTTGCAGCACATTCCCCGCCTTCCCTTTGCCTGAGTAATGTCCATGTCCGGTCCTCGCCCCCCCGCTTTCGAGACGCTGAGCCTGCATGCCGGTCAGCATCCCGACCCGGTCACCGGCTCGCGCGCCGTGCCGATTTACCAGACCACCTCATTCTGTTTCGAGGATGCCGACCATGCGGCGGCGTTGTTCAATCTGGAACGCGCCGGACACATCTATACGCGCATCTCCAACCCGACCACGGCGGTTCTGGAAGAACGCCTCGCGGCGCTGGAGGGCGGCGTCGGCGCCGTCTGCACAGCCAGCGGCATGGCGGCGCTGCATCTGGCGATCACCACCATCCTGAGCGCCGGCGACCATATCGTCGCCTCGGCGTCGTTGTACGGCGGCACCATCAATCTGCTGGCGCATACCCTGCCGCGCTTCGGTATCACCACCACCTTCGTCAAGCCGCGCGACCTCGACGGCCTGCGCGCCGCGATCAAGCCGAACACCCGCCTGGTCATCGGCGAGACCATCGGCAATCCCGGCCTGGAAGTGTTGGACATCCCCGCCGTCGCCGCCATCGCCCATGAGGCCAAGATCCCGTTGTTGATCGACAACACCTTCGCCTCGCCCTATCTGTGCCGCCCCATTGAACTGGGCGCCGACATCGTGATGAACTCAGTGACCAAGTGGATCGGCGGGCACGGCATCGCCATCGGCGGCGTCATCGTCGATGGCGGGCGCTTCGACTGGGAGGCGTCGGGCAAGTTCCCCACCTTGACCGAACCCTATGCCGGCTATCACGGCATGGTGTTCACCGAGCAGTTCGGCCCCGGCGCCTATATCATGCGGGCGCGCACTGAAGGCCTGCGCGACTTCGGCGCTTGCCTGTCGCCGACCAACGCCTTCTATCTGCTGCAAGGCATCGAGACGCTGTCCCTGCGCATGCAGCGCCATATCGAGAACACCGCCGCCGTGCTGGCCTTCCTGAAAAAGAGCGACGCGGTGGCCTGGGTCATCCATCCCAGCCTGCCCGACCATCCCGACTATGAATTGGCCAAGACACTGCTGCCGCGCGGCGCGGGCTCCATCGTCAGCTTCGGCGTCAAGGGTGGGC
>DATGZW010000170.1:0-3209 GCA_035297005.1 Patescibacteria group bacterium | reverse complement strand
CGGCAGGACTTCCCTGGCCGGGTGCAGGTGCTGCTGGGCATCGACGCCGCAGCCGACCCCCTGGGGCTGGTCGAGATACTGCGCGCCGAATGCCCGGAACGGATGCGGCTCGACGTGCTGGATTTGGGCTATCCGACCAGCGTGCCGCGCGGCGGGTTGTACACGGCGCGGGAAGGCGGGGTGTTGGCGACGCTGCTGGCCTATGCGGCGAAGTCACGGCATGTGGTGTTCCTCGACGACGACAACTGGGCGGCGCCCGACCATCTGAGCACGCTGTTCGCCGCCGTCCAGGGCTTCGATTGGGCGTTCTGCCGGCGCTGGTTCGTCGATCCCCAAACCCTCAGCCCGATATGCGTCGATGTGTGGGAATCGGTGGGGCCGGGGCACGGCGTGTTCGCCGCCAAGGCTGGCGGCTTCGTCGATCCCAATTGCCTGATGTTCGACAAACTGGCCTGCCATTTCGCCATTCCCTGGCTGGCGGTGGCGATGTATCCCGACTTCACCGGGCATGACCGCATGTTCTTCGACCAGTTGCGCCGGCGCAACTCGGTCGGCTGGAGCGGCAAGGCGACGGTTTATTACGTCACCAGCCCGCTGGATGGCATGGATGCTTTCAGGCAGGCGCGGTTTGCCGAGATGACGTGATGGTGTAAATCCCCCTCTCCCGAAATCGGGGGAGGGCTGGGGTGGGGGGCGCGAAGCGCGTAAGCCGTCGATCCCTGTACTTCCTTCGGAAGTTCCCTCATCCCCTAAATCCCCTTCTCCCGATTTCGGGAGAAGGGGACTTCCTAAAACACCGGATACGGCTCCGGCCGTTCGGCACCGTCGTTCAGCGCATCGGCCAGATTCATCCGCCCGCTGCCCGGCTTCAGCGGGCGTTGCTGCGAGGCATGCGGACGCCAGGCGGTCATCGTCAGGATCTCGAAGGTCGCCGGCATGCGGCCGTTGTCGCCGCGGAAGTTCTGCTCATACAGCGATAGCGCGCGCAGCAGGGTGGCGCGGCGGGTCAGGCCTTTGCGGCGGACGGTCACGGCGTTGGTTTCGCCCATGCCGCGCAGATCGGCGAACAGCCGCATGGCGTCGCCATAGGTCACGGTGATGCTGTCGACATCGACCACCGGCAGCGAGAAGCCAGCGCGTTGCAGCAGGGCTCCGGCGTCGCGCACATCGGCGAAGGGCGAGACGCGCGGCCCGACGCCGCCTTCCTCGATCATCTCGGCTTCCATGAAGCACTGACGCAGCTCGGACAGGGTAGCGCCGCCCAGCATGGTGCCGACGAACAGCCCGTCTTCTTTCAGCGACTGGCGGATTTGCAGCAGCGCGCCGGGCAGATCGTTGACCCAGTGCAGGCTGAGATTGCTCATCACCAAATCAAAGGTCTGCGGGGCGAAGGGCAGGGCTTCCTCGTCGGCGGCAAGGCTCAGCGGGCCGGCGCGGCGCGCCATGGCCGGAGACAAATCGCATTGCACCAGCGTCTCGATGCCGCCGCGCCCTTGCAGCAAATCGGCCATCTGGCCGCTGTGGCACCCCAGGTCGAGCGCCAGCGGGAACTTGCGGGTCATGTCGAGCAAGCGGTCGGCCAGACGGTCGCCGACCTCGCGCAGCAAGAAGTCATGCGCATCGATTCGCGCGGCGGCGCGGTCGCGTTGGCGGCGCACTTGGGTTCGGTCGAAGACGATAGGATCGCTCATCGTCCCGCTATATGGCATTTGCACCGAACATGGCAAACTGGAATTTCGAGCATCGGGATTGCGCGGCAAGGATGACGATCCTGGTGCACCTATTCATTCAAAGGATACAGTGTCTTATCACCTCTTACCGTCATGCCCGCGCTTGTCGCGGGTATCCACGCGGCAGGGATAAGTTCATTGTTTCCAATGATGTTTAAGCGGATCGGCGTGGATGGCCGGAACAAGTCCGGCCATGACGGGGGACGGGAACGCGATGAGAAATTTGCCCGCGTCACTATACTCTGCTGATGGCGATGACTTTCTCCGGTTTCCCTTTGGTTGACGATCTTCGCGCCCTCGCTTGGCGGGTGGTCGATATTCTGTTGCCGCCGCGCTGTCTGCGCTGCGGCGGCCTGACCGACTCTACCGGCGCCTTGTGCCCCGCCTGCTGGAAACAGATGCGTTTCCTCGCCCCGCCGCTATGCGAGTGTTGCGGCCGCCCCTTCGACATCGACCCTGGTCCTGGCGCGATCTGCGGAGCCTGTATGCTCAAGCGGCCTCCGTTCGACCGGGCGCGGGCGGTGTTCTGCTATGACGACGCCAGCAAGGCGCTGGTGCTGCGCTTCAAACATGCCGACCGGGTCGGCGCGGCGGTGCCCTATGCCCGTTGGATGGCCCGCGCCGGAGCCGAATTGCTGACCGAGGCGGACGTCATCGTTCCGGTGCCGCTGCATCGCTGGCGGCTGTTGCAGCGGCGCTACAATCAGGCGGCGCTGCTGGCCAACGCGCTGGGGCGGCTGTCGGGCGTGCCTGCCGTGCCTGACGCCTTGCTGCGGGTGCGGCATACCACCTCGCAGGGGCATCTGGGCCGCAAGGAGCGGCGACGCAATGTGCGCGGCGCTTTCCAGATGGCGCGGCTGGGGTCGGTGGCCGGGCGGCGGGTGCTGCTGATCGACGACGTGCTGACCAGCGGCGCGACCATCGAGGAATGCGTCCGCGTGCTGCGCGCCGATGGGGCGGCGGCGGTCGATGTGCTGACCCTGGCCTGCGTCGTGTTGGGGCATGATTGATCGCGTCACCCCTAGCCATTCGGCTGTGGCCCGCTATATTTGGTGAAACCGTCACTTCCCGGAGCGCCCGATGGCCGAGGTCGAAATCTACACCACCCGCATTTGCCCCTATTGCGTCCGCGCCAAAAGCCTGTTGAGCCGCAAGGGCGTCGCTTTCACCGAAATCGATGTCGGCGACGACGACGCCTTGCGCGCGGCGATGATGGTGAAGGCCGGCGGCAAGCGGTCGGTGCCGCAGATCTTCATCGGCGGCAAGCATGTCGGCGGCTGTGACGACCTGCATGCGCTGGATCAGGCGGGCGGGTTGGATCCGTTGCTGGAGCTGGTGTAATGGCGCTGTTCAAGGCGGCCTGCATCCAGGTCAACGCCTCCAACGACATGGAGGCGAACATCCGCGAAGCGGCGCTCCATGCCTGCGCCGCCCGCGCCGCCGGGGCACAACTGGTGCTGATGCCGGAAAATGTCAGCA
>DATGZW010000169.1:0-3009 GCA_035297005.1 Patescibacteria group bacterium | reverse complement strand
CTCGCGCTGCAAGGCGGTTTCGTCGTCGGGCGCTTGGATCAAGAAGAACTGCGTACCGCCAGTACTGCCGATCAAGGACTGAATCCGCTGCTGCTGCGCCACCAGCCCCGCCGACAGCGACTGCATGCGCCGCACGTCGTCATCGGCATGCAGGCGGATCAGCCCGGCCACCCCAATGACCGCCAGCAGCCCCAGCACCGCCACGCGGGCGCGATGGTGGCGCGGATTTTCCCACAGCGCCAGGAACCCCGCCGCCGCCGCCAGCATGCCAGCCCCATGACGCGGCGGCTTCGAGCGATCCAGCAGCGGCAGCCACAGCACCACCGTCAGCCACGCCGCCACCAGCCCCACGGCGGAGAACGCGGCAATCTGGTGCAGGCCGGGGAACGGGGCGAGGAACAGCGTCAGATAGCCAATGACCGTCGTCGCCGTGCCCAGCGTGATGCCCATCAGCACGCGGCGCAGCCGGTTGCGCGGCGGGGCGTCGTCGCTGGCGAAGATCTCCGAGCAATATTGCAGGCTGTAATCGACGGCGACGCCGATCAGGCTGACGCCGAATAGCAGCGCCCCCACATGCAGTTCGCCAAAGGCCCACAGGCTGGCCGACAGCGCCGTCATCACGCCGACGCCGATCACCAGCAGGCTCAGCCACAGCGGCGCCAGCGCGCGGAACGCCACCAGCACCAGCAGCACCGTCCCCAGCGTCGAGGCCACGCCGATGGACGAGGTTTCGCTCATCGCCTGCTCGGCTCCGGCCTTGGCGAAGAACACCGCGCCCAGACGCAGCACCTCCAGCCCCGGCCCGAGGCGGTCGACGGCCTCGTCCAACGGACCGATCAGCCGGCGTTGCACGTCCAAAGCATAGGGCTCGTCGGTCAAGCGGCCGGCAATCAGCACCCAGGTGGTGCCGCCGTCGCTCATCGACAGCATGCCGTCGTCCAGCGTCAGCTTCGACAGCGGCAGCGGCAGGCTGGCGAAAAACCCCGGCATCAACAGGAAGGGATCGCGCTGGACCAGCCGCGCATCGGCCATGCCGACGAAGCCGAACACCTGCGACAACGCCCGCAGCGCCACCTCGCCTCCCTTGCCGTCAAGCAGCCGGCGGCGGTCGTCCTCGGCCAGCAGCCCGCGCCGATAGGGGAAGTACAAAGCGCCCAGCCGTTGCAGGCGGTCCTTGTCGAAGCCGCTAGTGGTGATCTCGACCAGCCCGGTCGCCGTCAACTGGCGCGTCAACTCGGCGGCGGCATCCCGCGCCCGCGCCCGGTCCGCGCCGCCGACCAGCAGCAGCACCCGTTGCGACAAAGCCCGCGTCACCGTGTCATTGGCGTGCTGGATGGTGGGATCCTGTTGCTCGCGCGGCAGCAGCGCCATCAGATCGGTGCGGAAGGCTAAGCCGTGGTGCAGCCGCTGCACCAGATAGCCACCGGCCAGCGCCACCACCGCCAACCACAGGACTGCGGCGATACGGATCATTTGGTCAGGGTATCAAGGGCGGCGGCTTCCTCGGCAGTCAAGGACGCCGAGGACAACGCTTGATCGAGGAAGCTCAGATTATCGGCATCGCCATCCGGCTTGACCATCGCCACCGTCTCGACGAAGCGGCTGCCTTGCGCGGTGATGGCGTGGAATGGCATGGCGATGGGATCATCGGCCTTGCGCGGGGTCAGATCAACCTGCCAATGGCGGTCGTCTCCGGCGCGCGTCACGACGAAATCGGTCTCCAGCGCCCGCCAATCCCCCGCCAGCGCGCCGCCCAGCATATCGTAAAGCCGCGACAGGAACGGCAGGCGGGAAGAGGGCATGCGCATGGTCTCGCTGCCGCCGACCTCTTGCACCAAGCCGTTGGCGGTGATCACGGTAGTGACGGCAAACGGCTTTTCCGCCCGCCAGATCAAGCCGCGTCCGGGAGCAAGGACGAAATGCCCCTCGGTGCGCAGGGGGGCGTTGAAGCCTTTCAGGTGGCGTTCCTGGACGAAGCGCCCGCGCAGAACCTCGCCCACCGCGATGCTTTGGGTCGGACCGGCCGCGCCGGCAGCCATCGCCATGACCGGTGCGACGGCCAGCAGCAGCGCCAACATCAATCGGCGCATGGAACCCGCTCCCGCAGCTTGTCGGTCAGGTCTGGCGGCGATTCCAGGCACATCTCGCCGGTATCGGCTTTGACCGCCACTTGCACGGTATGCGCCTTGGTCAGCACCTCGCCAGTGACGAGGTCGCGGATGCGGTAATCGATCTTCAGGCGATGTTCGACCTCGACGATGGTGGCGGCGACCACGATGTCCTGGCCGAACCGCACCGGGCGCACATATTTCAGCCGCATATCAACAATCGGCCACAGATAGCCGGATGCCTGCATCTGCGGGTAGTTGTAGCCGATCTTGTCCAGCACCTCGCAACGCGCCTGCTCCAGATAGCGGGGGTAATTGCCGTGCCACACCACGTTCATCGGGTCGAGGTCGTAGAACTGCGCCTTGATGACGACTTCGGCAGAAATCATGGCTTCATCGCCCAAAAATCAAAGAAGTTGAACCACTGGAACGGATCGCGCTGGGCGTAATCCTCCAGCCGCCCGGCATAGCGGGTGGCATAGCCGTGCAGCACCACCTCGCGGTGGCCGCGCGGCAAGGCGATGCGTTCGGCGAAGCGTTCCATGGTCAGGGTGTGATGGTCGCCCTCGCGCAGGCAGAACAGCAGATAGACCGGGCAGTCGAGCACCGCCGCCAGGATCCATGGCCCCTGCGAGAACGCCGCGTCATGCCCCAGGAATGGCACCACGCTGACGCGGCCCTGACTGAGCACCGGCGTACGGTCGCCAGCGATGACCACCCATTCGCCACGCTCGACCCGTTCCTTCAGATCGATGGCGGTGGCCGGCCCCATCTCGGTCACCTGAACCATGTTCAGCGCCGCCTCGGGGCACACCTCGCTCAGGATGCGGTTATAGTTCACCGCGTGCCGCGTATGCACCAGCACGGTCAGGCGCTGGCGCGTCTCGGGGTCCATCAGCGC
>DATGZW010000168.1:0-4314 GCA_035297005.1 Patescibacteria group bacterium | reverse complement strand
GAGAATGTGGCACTGGCGATGGGCGGCGGACGCACAGCAAAACTGCGTGCCCGCGCGATCTTGAGCGAATTGGGCTTGGCCGAGGCGCTCGACGCCTACCCCGCCCGGCTGTCCTTGGGCATGGCGCGGCGGGTGGCCTTGGCCCGCGCCCTGGCCGCCGATCCTGAAGTGCTGTTGCTTGACGAGGCTTTTGTCTCACTCGACGACCTCAGCGCCGAGGTCATGCGCCAAGCCGTGCTGAGCGCGGTGAGGCAACAGGGGCTGTCGGTGCTGTTGGTCAGCCATGATCCGCGCGATTTGAGCATGGCTGGGCGGGTGCTGACCTTGGGCGGAACACCCGCCCGGCTGCTGCAACCCGCCTAGTCCGAAGCGCGGGCGATGACGAACAGCCAGTCGACATGGGCGCGCGTGGTCTGCGCCGCCTCGATGTTCCATCCGGCAAATCCGGCGTCGCGCAGAAGAGGTTCCAAGTCCTCCCGCTCCCAGTAGCAAAAGAACCTGGGTGCGCTGATTTTTTCGCTGGACCAGGATTCGCCCTGCCCCCGCTTCAGGCTGAAAGCGAAACGTCCGCCGCTGTTCAGCGAGCGCAGCAGCTTTTTCAGAACGAAGGAAAATTCGCGCCTGTCGAAATGCAGCAGAACCGCGTTGGCGAGAATCAGGTCGTAACGATCGCCCAAATCTTCGGTAAGGACGTTGAACCGCCGCGCTGTGAATCCCCTGTCTTGCAACTGGGAAACGAAGCCGGGAACAGCGTCCGTGCACTCGACCGCGAAGCCTTGCGCGGCGATATAGGCGGCGTCACGACCGAAAGCGCTGCCCAATTCGACCAGCTTGGCCTCTGCGGGAAGGCCGGATAAGGCAGCGTCGATCCACTCCTTCGCCGCCCCGCTCACGGTCTGTGCGGTTCCGTCGATATATTCCTGAACACGCCCGTCATAGGAGCGAAGGGTTTCGCTGTTGGAATCGTTCATCTGCCCTCCGTTCGCCTGGGGCGTCAATTAGACCTGCATCCTAAACCTTCGGCTCCGCCACGGCCAGGAACGCCTCGACCACCAATGGGTCGAAATGCCGTCCCGATTCGCCGCGGATATAGGCGATTGCGTCGGCCCGACTCCATGGCTTCTTGTAGGGCCGCGACGACACCAGGGCGTCGAACACATCGGCAACGGCGACGATGCGGCCACTCAACGGGATGGCGTCGCCGGACAGACCACGCGGATAGCCGCTGCCGTCAAACTTTTCGTGATGGCTGCCGGCGATCTCGGCGGCGACGTTAAGGTAATTCATGCCCTGCACCATGTGTCCGGCATCGTCGAGGATCGACTGCCCGATCCCCGCATGCCGCTCGATCACCGCCCGCTCGTCGGGATCCAGCCGTCCGGGCTTTTGCAGAATGGCGTCAGGAATGCCGACCTTTCCGACATCATGCAGGATGCTGGCCAGACCGATATGCTTGACCAGCTCACTTTCGCTGAGTTCGGGGAAGCATCGGCGGGCCAACAATTCGCTTGTGATGTTGTCGGACAACGTCTCGACCCGGCGCACATGGTCGCCGGTTTCCTGGTCCTTATGCTCGGCCAGACGGGCCAGCGCATAGACGATGGCCTTCTGCGCCTCGGCCAATTGGTCGAACAGATAGACATTGTCAAAGCCGATGGCGATTTTGCTGCAAAACACTTCCATCAGCTTGCGGTCGACGTCATGCAGAGCCTCGGTGCCATGCACATAGACCACCGAGGCCTCGTAATTGCGGGTCTGGAAGAAAAAAGCGCAACGGTCGTCGCGGAACACGTTGGTGCGTCTGCGATAGGCTTCGCTGATATCGGCGATGATGGCGTCGGGCAGCACTTCGCCGACCACTTGGCCGACCTTGTCGGAATAAAGGCCAGAGGCGGCGACGATCTCGTAATCGTCGGGATGCACCCGGTTGGCGCGCAGGCTGCACAGCACGGCGCCAGTGTGATTGTGCAGCAGCGACTGGATTTGCAGCACCACGCCCTCGATGAACTGCGTCATCGAACGCTTTTCGAACAGCGACGACGAGGCATCGAGAATATGTTCCAAGCCCTTGCGGCTGGCCTCGATGGTCATGATGTCGCGGTAGCCGCGCAGCGCCGTGGTTACCGTGGTGAACAGCTTCTGCGTGGTCAGTTCGGTCTTGGCCTTGTAGTCGTTGATGTCGTAATCGGCGATGACCTCGTGCTCGGGCGCCTGACCGGGCTGGCCGGTGCGCAGCACAATGCGGACGAAAGCGTTGTCCAGATCCTCGCGGATAAAATGGGCCAGCCGCAAGCCAGCGTCGTCCTCCTCCATCACCACGTCCAGCAACACGATAGCGATGTCGGTCTCCCGGCGCAAAATCCCCTCGGCTTCGACGCGGGAATAGGCGCTGAGGAACTCGATACCACGGTCGCCGAAGCGGAAATCGGCCAAAACCCAGCGGGTCAACCGATGCACCTCTTCCTCGTCATCGACGATGAGGATCTTCCACTGCGCCAGAGCGACCGGTGCGACCGGTGCGACCGGCGGCGGTTGGTCGTCGGCGAAGATCAGTGTGTCGCCGTCGAGTTTGAGTGCGTCGGTCATGATGCTGTGTCTGCCCTTCCAAGACCCCAATGCGCGGCGAGAGAGGATTCCTCTTTCGCCGCCCCCAGGTCCAGAGAAGCTTCCAAGTCAGACAGACGGCAACACTGTTACGTGCAGGGCAATTGCCGCGAGAGCGGCGTTACTTCGCCCCCCACGGCATGATCGGCACCGTCGAAATAGAGTTCTTAGGTGAACCGTCGATCAGCTTATCCGAATAAGTGAGATAGACCAGCGTATTGTTCGGCTTGTCGTAGAAGCGTGTCACTTGCAGCTTCTTGAACAGCCAAGAGCGGCTTTCGCGGAACACGTCCTCGCCATCTTTCAACTCGCCCTTGATGGTGATCGGGCCGACCTGACGGCAGGCGATGGAGGCGTCCGAGGTATCCTCGGCCAAGCCCACCGCCCCCTTGACGCCGCCGGTCTTGGCCCGGCTGACGTGACAGACCACGCCATCGACCTTGGGATCGTGGAACGAATCGATGCAGATCTTGTCATTGGCCATGCCCAGCATGCGGAAATTGGTCGAAACGCATCCGACCTCGTCGGCCTGCGCCACCGTACCCGATATTGCCAGCACAGCAACGGCGGTGATGAGAGGAAGAAGTTTGCGCATCACGGGAACCTTTTCGACAGGAAGAAATCTTACGGTAACATTAAGGCATCCATAATAATCACACCGATGCCACCTGAAGGGCACGGTGCCGCCGTATTCCATTGTGTCCCGCAACGAGAGACAATATGCATGGCGTTAACGTCTGGATTAGGAGCGAAGCCCGCGTGTCCCAGATCCGTGCCGCGCTTGCCGCTACTCAGTGGCGATGGGCCTCGCATCAAGAACATCAGCGCCTCATGGGACAGTTCACGCTGGAAGAGGACGTCTATTCACGACGCTACCAAGGCCACGGCCTCGGCTTGCCCATCGCACGGCGCCAGCCTCACCATCAACAGTGAACTAGGCAAGGGCAGCACTGCAACGGTGATTTTTCCACCCGAACGCGCCATTGCCAAACAGACGTCACGGGACAACCGATAATAGATAGTTAGCACCCGCACACTCCCGGCACCCCAGGGCTGTTCAACAATCATCAAATCGCCCTGTACGCCAATATGTGATTGAGGCTGAGGGCACCGTACCAGAGGGCCTCACACAGTCACGCCACGATGGACGCCGCGACGCTGTCTTCGCCGGCAGGCGGCAAGGGGGTGAAGACGATCAGGGTCATATCGTCCCGCTGCGGTTCGACGCCTCGATAGTCGCACAGCGCGGCAAGGGTGAGATCCAACTGCTGTTGGGCCGGCAGATGGTGGATGGGACGCAGACTTTCGGTCAGGCGACGGCGGCCGAACAATTGGCGGCGAACGGCTCCAACCTGGTCGGTCACACCATCGGTGGCCAGATAGAAGGTCATGCCGGGCGTCAGGCGGACCACGTGGTTGCGGAAAGTATAGTCGATCTTCGACGAGCGATATCCCAGGCTGTGACGGTCGCCCTTGATCTCAACCATGTCGCCGTTCGCTGCATAGAGCAGCGGAATATTGGCGCCAGCGAAGGTTAGCGTGTCTCGGGCACGATCTATCACGCAGACGGCTGCATCCAGGCCATCATCCGTGGTGGTGTCGTTGCCCTTCTGGTCTTGTCGTAGCGCGGATTTAATCAGGCGGTTCATTTGGTTGAGAATGCGGGCCGGGTTGTCATGGCAATTGTCGGAGAGGATGCGGTCCAACACC
>DATGZW010000167.1:0-4015 GCA_035297005.1 Patescibacteria group bacterium | reverse complement strand
CGATCAGCCCTGCGAAGATGCGACGGCGCGGACGCATCTCCAAAGCTGCCGCCGTGAAGCCCGCCTGCGCAAGAAACCAGCCGGCGCCAAGGCCGTTCTGTGGCGCACCCAGCAACGCCGTTCCAGGAAAGGCGGCAAAGGGGGCACCCAAGGCGCTGACCGCCGCCATCGCCAAGGGGACCGCCACCAGCGGAGAAAGAGTGATGCCCTTAATGCCGCCGGTCAGTATCGCCAGTCCGATCCCCGCCAGACAAAGCGCCGCACCGGCCAGGGTGACGGCGACGATAGCCTCGGATTCGGGCCAGGCGCCAGCGGCGAGCATCGGATGAGCACCGAGGATCGACGCCGCCCCGATGGTCAGGCCCATTCCCATCAAGAGGCCTCCTATCAACGGAAGGAGGCGTCGATAGACCGGCGAAACATCCGTTTCCAAATTTGGCTCTCCGTTGGGAGGGGGGCTGAAATGGTGCGGTTCCGATGGTTAAAGCATAATTCCGATGGGTCAAGTCGCTTCATTCGGCCGCAGTTCCCACACCCCGGATACCCACCGTTGCCAGAATGCGACAGAGTAGCAATATTATGACACCCACAAAGATGTTCGCGATTGCATCATTGGGCCAAGTTGTTTAAATCGATATTGGATTATCGAGGACCATTCGAGCCAGGGGATCGCGTGGGGCTCGGCCGAATTGGTCTTGACACTGGGAGCGGATGGACAAAATGGAATTTCGTAATAAGGGGATTGGCGCGGTAGCGCTTATTGCAGCGGGTGTTTTGTCCATTTCGGCCGCCCAGGCCACAACCTATGGTACAAGCGCGCCGGGTAGCACCACGGTAGCCCCCCAGATCACTCAGCAGGCATCGTCGCAGGCCAGCAACATGATTGCCGGCCGCATCAGTCAGGCCGTCGCTGGCGCCGTCGGCAACATCGGCGGAGGCTTAGCCCCCTCTGGCAGCGGTTTCGGCAACGGCGGCACCCCCGCTCCCGCCACTCCTGCCCCCCAAAGCTCTCTTGAGCTGGGCGGCGGTGGGGCCGCTGGCGAGCCGGGTCGCAGGCTCGCGCTATGGACCAATGCGTCAAACTCCTGGATCGCCAACAATCAGACCGGCGTGAACTTCGCCGGCACCATTCAGACAGCGGTCATCGGCGCCGACTACCTGTTCACCGACAAGATTATTGGTGGCATCACCGGCGGCTACGAGCATCCGGACATCCACACCAAGTTCAATGCCGGCACCTTCAAAGGCAACAACGTTGCCATTACCCCATATGCCGCCTATATCATCGACGACATCTTCAGCGTTGATGCAACGGCTGGCTATACCTTCGTGTCCTATGACATTACCCGCTCGTCGAACAGCATCACCGGCAGCACCGATGGTCATCGCTTGGCCGGCAGCGCCGATCTCAATGCCAATAAGACGATCGATTCCTGGGTTCTGGGCAGCTCGCTGGGCGCGTCCTATCTGAACGAAGTTCAGAACGCCTACACCGAAACCGGCGCCGGCGGCACGGCGGTTGGCCAGAACGATGTCCGTCTGGGCCAGGCTCACTTGACCGGCAAGGCTGGCTATCTGGTGACCCAGCCCTGGGGCAGCATCACGCCTTACGGCTCGGCTCGTATGGAATACGACTTCAACCACAACGCCGCTGTTGTCCGCGATGTGCAGGGTGATCTGGCCTCGAACTCGCGCTTCGGGACCGTCTTTGGTCTGGGTGCCGATGCCGCCGTCGGCAACTTCACCACCCTGAACCTGGAAGGCACCACCACGCAGTTCCGCGAAAACGTCAGCGCTTATATGGTGTCCGCTTCGGTTCGCGTGAAGTTCTAATAACCCCGTCATAGGGTTGAAATCAGGGGAAGGCTTCGGATGAAGGCTTCCCCTTTTTTTTGCGGGTATGCTTTTGATATCGGTGTCTCGGATGCTGTTAGGGGCGTTTAAAGCCTTCGTCCTCTACCCTTTGAGCGAACGTTACGAGCGGCGGCATATCCGCGACAAGTTATGCCTGCTCCGTGCCGACATGGCCGAGCCCTTTTCTACTCGCCGGAAACGCCGCCTGCAGCGCTTGGCCGAGGTGGCTGGGCGAGCCGAGATGCAGGTTCCCTATTACCGCAACCTGTTCCGCTCCCTCGGCTTCAACCCTGGCCGGTTGGCAAAAGACGATCGCTGGCTATCCGAGCTGCCGCTGCTCACCAAAGACATCGTGGCCGAGCAAGGCTGGCGCATGCTGGCCGAGGGGGCGCGGGACGGGATCCTGCATGAACGCAAGACCGGCGGCTCGACCGGCGCCGCGATACCCTTCTTCTATTCGGCAGACGCCCTGGACTGGTCGGCCGCCGCGCATTTCCTTGCCTATGAATGGACCGGCAAGCACCGCCATCATTCCGAGGTCCATTTGTCCTCGCTGTTTCCCGAAACCTTTCCGTGGCGTGACCGGCTGAAGGAATGGTGCAAATGCATGGCGATGAACCGCACCAATGTCGTCACCAGCGCGTTCTCGCCGGACTCGCTGGAAGAGGCGTGGAGCGCCATCCGCCGGGCTCGGCCAGCATTGCTGCAAGGCCACCCCTCGACGCTCTATGCCCTGGCGCTGCACCTGCGCGCCACCGGGCGGACAGGGGGAGGCGCAATCGGCCGTTTTCAGTCTACCGGCGAAGTTCTCGATCCGCGTAAACGCCAGACCATCGAACAGGTGATTGGCTGCCCGGTATTCGATTTCTACGGTAATGCCGAAATCGGCGTGATCGCCCAGCAGACCGCGCCGCAAGCCGGTGCCGGCCTCAAGGTTCTCGATAGCATGGTCTGGCCGGAAATCAGCGAGAACGGCGAAATCGTCGTGACCTCGCTGCGCAATGATGCCATGCCGCTGCTCCGCTATGTCACCGGCGATCTGGCAACGCTGGAGGAGCGGGCGGACGGGTTCTTCATGTCGGCCATCCAAGGGCGGGTACATGATCTGATCACCATCAACGGGGTCTCGCACCCGACCCATTACTTGCAGGATTTGCTCGACCGCATCGGCGGCATCGATGAATTCCAGGTGATGGAGCGGGCCGGGCAGCCGCCGCTGTTGCAATTGGTGGTCCCCAACCCCGACCTCCGCGCCGCCCATGCCGCCCGCATTGCCGGATGGTGGGGCGACGGAGTGGAAGTCGCCTTCGTCGATCTCGCCGGATTGCATCGGGTCGGCCGGCGCAATAAGTTTCGTTACAAGGTGACGGTGTAGGTGAATGCCGAAAGCCCCCGCGCAAATCGTTCTGTTGCCCGCTTCGGCCGATGCCGTGGCTATGGTTGCGGCTGCCCTGCAGCGATCGTTCTCGGCAGCGCAACTGACTATGCAGGGCGTCGGACAGGTGGTGGTCGCCGTCGATCCCGACGATGACTCGCTGCCCGTCCTTCGCCGCATCACCGAAAACGGCGGCAAAGCGGTACTGTTTGGCCGCCCCGGTCCCGCCGTCGCTGCTTGGGCCGGCCTGTCGGTTTCGGCCCTGGGGCCAGAAGAGAGCGCCTGGGATCGCCTGCACCTTGATCCCGCCGCCGCCTGGGATGCTTCATCGGTGCGGCTGCTCTACCCGCCCGATCCGCTGTGGCGTGGTGCTCCGCCTTATGCCGAACGGCCGCTGTGGCGGTTCGACTTCACCGACGAGTGGAACAATCTGGGTTACGGCCGCATCCGGACCGATGGCGGCCCCTTCGCCCTGGCCTGCCTTGCCGAGGCGACAGCCGACGCGCGGGTCATCGCGGCGATCGCGGAATCGCCCTGGTGCTATGCGTCGTTGCGCGATGCGGCGGATCACAGTGTGCTATGGGTCGGCCGGGCGGTGGGGCCGCTCGACAGCCAGGAATGGCGGCTGGTCGAACGCTTCATCGCTGATTGGCGGGCCGAGGATCTGGCCTGCCTGCCCTGCTTGGAGGACGTCCCCTTCGGCTATGACGCCACCGTCACCATGCGGCTGGATTGCGACCAGGATATATCCTCGGCGCGCCCGCTGTTCGATCTCTACCGCGAGCG
>DATGZW010000166.1:0-2064 GCA_035297005.1 Patescibacteria group bacterium | reverse complement strand
GTCGATGCCGCTATCGACCAGCATGCGCATGGTCAGCGACGCCGTCATCCAGCCGCTGGAGGCCAGCCCCTTGAAGAAGGTCTGCTCCGCCGCCTCGGCGTCCAGGTGGAAGACCTGCGGATCATAGCGGCGGGCGAAGGCGATGATCTCTTCCGCCGCCACGTCCAGCGGACCGGCGGAGAATTGCTGGCCGGTCTCGAAATCCGACAGATAACGCATGATCACCCGCTCCTTGACAGTTCGACGTCGAACACATAGGTGTATATGCACTCATTACCGCCGCCGTCAAGAGCGCGGCCTCGACAGGGATCAATACCGCGATGCATTCCACCCTCGCCCGCATCCTCGGCCGCCGCGTCCATTACTCATGGATTGTCGCCGGAGCGATCTTCATCGCCCTGCTGACCGCCGCCGGAGTGCGCAGCATGCCCGGCGTGCTGCTGGTGCCGCTGGAGCGCGATTTGGGTTGGGACCGCGCCACCATTTCTTTCGCCATCGCGGTGGGCATCTCACTGTACGGGCTGATGGGGCCGTTCGCCGCCGCCGCCATGCAGCGCTTCGGCATCCGCCGCACGGTGCTGACGGCGCTGGTGCTGCTAAGCCTGTCGGTGGCCTCGACGACGCTGGTCAAGACGCCCTGGCAGATGGTGCTAACCTGGGGCGTGCTGACCGGCCTGGGCACCGGCACCATCGCCAATGTGTTGGGCGCGACCATCGTCAGCCGCTGGTTCCGCAAGCGGCGCGGGCTGGCCATGGGTTTGCTGACCGCCAGCACGGCGACGGGGCAGCTGGTGTTCCTGCCGCTGCTGGCCTCGGTGGTGGAATCCGCCGGCTGGCGCAGCGCCACCTTGATCGTCGCCGCCGCCACCGCCCTGGTCATCCCGGTCATTTGGCTGCTGGTGCCCGAACGCCCGTCCTCCATCGGCCTGCGCCCTCTGGGGGCCGAAGCGGACGAACCCGAGCAGCGCAGCCTGGGCAATCCGCTGGTGACCGCCTTCGCCGTGCTGGCCAAGGGGGCGCGCTCACCCAGCTTCTGGCTGCTGTTCGGCAGCTTCTTCGTCTGCGGCCTGTCGACCAACGGGCTGATCGGCACCCATATGATCGCCCTGTGCCTGGACCACGGATTGCCCGAAGTGCGGGCGGCGGGATTGCTGGCGGCCATGGGGATCCTCGATTTGTTCGGCACCACGGCGTCGGGCTGGCTGTCCGACCGCTATGACAACCGCTTGCTGCTGGCGTGGTATTACGGCCTGCGCGGGCTGTCGCTGGTGTTCCTGCCGTTCAGCGATTTCAGCTTCGTCGAACTGTCGATCTTCGCCGCCTTTTACGGGCTGGACTGGATCGCCACGGTGCCGCCGACGGTGCGCCTGACCGCCGAGACCTTCGGCGAGAAGGATGCGCCGATCCTATTCGGCTGGATCGCCGCCGGCCACCAACTGGGAGCCGCCACCGCCGCCTTCGGCGCCGGCGTGCTGCGCAGCGAGTTGGACACCTACCTGTACGCCTTCGTCATCGCCGGTCTGGCCTGCATCGCCGTCGCGCTGCTGCTGCTGGGCTCGTCGGCGCAAGGCCGCAAGCGCGTGCAACTGGCTGAAGCGGCGGCGGAATAGTAATGAAGGGATGTCACCGGCTGAGCCTGATCACGACCAGACCAGCCTCAACCAAAAGGCGTCATCACCGGGTTTGCCCCAGTGATCCACGCCGTGGTGCACATCCGGCGGAATAAGATGATTTTCGGCCATCGTCTTGCCGAACCGCGTGGATGGCCGTGACAGGCACGGCCATGACGACCATGAGCCAAGACAACCATAGAGAGCCCCTTACGGGGTATCCGCGCTCTTCCGCCCGACGATCAAGAACTCGATATTGCCTTCGGGGCCTTTGATTGGGCTTTCGACGATGCCCAGCACTGTCCATCCCGGCTGGCGAGCCAGCCAGCCGTGGATGCGTTCGCAGACCTCGGCATGCAATTCCGGCTCGCGCACCACCCCGCCCTTACCGACGCGGCCTTTGCCGACCTCGAATTGCGGTTTGATCAACGCCGCCAGCCACGCCCCTGGCCGC
>DATGZW010000165.1:0-7322 GCA_035297005.1 Patescibacteria group bacterium | reverse complement strand
CACCGTTTTGGCAGCCAGCCGCAATCGTCCCTGGCCGTCCAGGTCGGCATTATCGGCGGTGTGCGAGGCCACCGCATGGCCAGCCTCGGCGAGAAGTTTCCGTTCGCGCAGAAAGACTTCATCCTCGCCGCCATAGACGCGGTATTTGTTGTAGACCGTGAGGACTCTCATGCGGTAATCGCCCATCCAGGAAATGCGGGATCAAACTCTTGCCGCCATGTCCGGGATTGTTCTCGGCATTTCCGGCGGATCGACAAGCGGCCAGACCCCGACAAACCATAGCAATGGTTGCATGAATGAGGTAGCGTCTTCCGTCATTATTTTTTAAGACCGGGATGACCATAGGAGAATGAATACCGTGGCCTTAAGGTCGCCTTCGAGCATGCGACAACGATTGGTTCGAATCGCCACCGGCCGCGCGCTGCTTCTTGTCTTGGCGGATATCGTGGCGCTTTGTGCAGCGTTCCTGGCTGGCGGCGTGGTGTATCTGCTGTTCAGCGAATACATGGTCGGCGGCAATTACGCCGACCTTGTCGCCGCCGCCGCCCTGGTCCGTCCGGTCGAGGTGTTGGCCCTGGGATCCGGCCTGCTCGTTTGGTTCGCCCATAAGGGCCACTACACCCAACGCTTGCCGTTCTGGGTCGAAGTCGCTCAAATCGTCGCCAGTTGCCTGTTCGTCCTGCTCTGCGACGGCTTCTTGCAATTCGCTCTGAAGAACGCCTTTTCGCGGCTGTGGCTGGTCCATACCTGGCTGCTGGCGGTGCCGCTGCTGCTGCTGCTGCGCCACGCGGCGCGGGTGGGACTGGCGCGGCTGGCGCTGTGGGAAATCCCCACTTTGCTGGTCGGCAGCCCCGACCGTATCGCCGAAGCCACCACCTTGCTGCATTCGGAACGCAATCTGGGTTACGTGGTGGTGGCGCAGGAAACCTTCGAGACCTTGGAACAGGCCGAGGGCGGCGGCTGGCAGGCCGCTTGCGACCGCCATGGGGCACAGATGGTGGTGGTCGCCGCCGAGGAAGCCGAGCAGATGAAATACCGCGACCTGTTGGCGCAGTTGGCACTGGAGCGTTTGCCGTTCATCTGCATTCAGTCGCTGGCCGGACTGCCGGTGCTGTCGCTGAAGACTTATCACCTGTTGGGGCAGGACGTCTTGCTGTTGGTCGAACAGGGCCGCCTCGATCCAACCGGACGCGGTCTCAAGGCGGTGTTCGACTGGCTGGGGGCGCTGGCGCTGTTGGCGCTGCTGGCCCCGCTGTTCGTCGTCCTGGCTTTGCTGATCCGCTGCGACGGCGGGCCGGTGTTCTACGCCGATCAACGCGTCGGCCGGCGAGGGCAACCGTTCGCCTGCCTGAAATTCCGCACCATGCGGGTGAACTCGGACCGTATCCTGGCCGATATGCTGGCCAGTGACCCGGCGTCGCGTGAGGAATGGGACCGCACCAAGAAGCTGCGGAACGATCCGCGCGTTACCCGCCTGGGCCACATCATGCGCACCCGCAGCCTGGACGAATTGCCGCAATTGCTGAACATCCTGCGCGGCGAGATGAGCTTGGTCGGGCCGCGGCCGATTCCTGTGTGGCAATCCTCGATCTATGGCCGCGAATTGGGCTATTACGGCCTGGCCAAGCCGGGCATGACCGGCCTGTGGCAGGTCAGCGGCCGCAGTCTGCTGGATTACGTCCAATTGGTGCGCTTGAACACATGGTATGTGAAGAATTGGTCGCTTTGGCTGGACATCGTGATTTTGGCGAAAACCATTCCGGTGGTGTTCTTCCGCAAGGGCGCGTTTTGATGGGCGAGGATCGGTCGTGACCATCATTCCCGTCGCTGCCGCCCGGCCGTCGCTGCTGCTGACGGCGATCATTCATGTGTTGCTGGCGGCGACCATTGCCGCCATTCCGTTGCTGATGATCGCCATGGACGGCTGGCGCGAGGTGTATGCGGTCGGCATCTTGGGCCTCTGCACGGTGGGGACGGTGCTGCTTCACGACAGACTGGCGCCATCGGCGATAGCGGGTGGGGTGGGGCTTTACGCGTTGCTGGCGGTTCCCGTACTTCTCAGCATTTTGGCCAATCCAAGCGAGGAATCGCATTTGGTCAATATCCTGGTGTTGGGCAGCTATGTCCTGTTGGGGCCGGTTATCCTGCATACCCCGACCGACGCCACCTATCGCTCGTTTTTCCCCAAGCTGGGTGTGACGGTGACCGTGGCTTCGTTGGTTGCGCTCTTTTTGGCGGCCGATTCGTCGTTCGCCAATCTGCTGGTCGATCAGCGCGAGGGGTTCGACTTCCTGGATATCAATCTTCATCCCAATTACATCGGCTTGCTGTCGGTGGTGATCGCCCTGTCCGTTAGCGGCGTCCGCTCCGAGGCGCGACGCCTCGCCGGTACCGTGGTCGCGTTGGTGCTGACTTGGCCCGTGTCGTCGCGTGCCGGGGCGTTGGGCGTCGTCGTCGCCTATGCCTGCCCATTTCTGTTTCGTCGCTCTGCCTCGATTTCGGCGGAGGATCAGCGGCGAAACAAGGTGGTGCTCATCGCAGTGGGGATCGGCATTGTTTTGGTCGCTCTGTTGTTTCACTCGGCACTGATCAGCTTTATTTCCGACAATGTCCTATTGCTCGACGATGATGACCGCGGACTTGAGTCCGGGTTTTCCGAACGCACGGAAATATGGCAGGCAGCCTATGAGTTGTGGTGGTCGCAGCCTTTGTTCGGCGTTGGCTATGGGCAAGGGGTGGAAAAGATGGGTTTCGGCATGTACGCCCATAACATCGTCTTGGTTCTGCTCAGTGAAACCGGAGTGGTCGGGTTCCTTGGCTTTGTCGGATTCACGCTGCTGAGTTTGCGTAACGGCTATCGCCTGCGGCAGCGGGGAGAGTTGACGCAAGCCACCTATCTGCTGACCGGTATCGTCGTTTATTGGGCCTATGGCATCTTCGAGGGTCTTGCCATCAACGCCGGCAATCCCTTGTCGGCAGCCTTTTTCACCCTGGCTTTCGGATGTGCCGGGCAAGCCAAGGCAGGCCCCTTGACGGCTGAGGCGCAGGCATGACGATGGCTCGACGTCTGCGCCAAGCGCGAAAATTGCTGGCGCTGCTGCGTCATCCGGCGTTCCGTCGCGGTCTGGCGCGCGGCGTCGCCGCCGGCATCGAGAATCTGGAGTTGCTGCGGCCGTTGACCATCGGCTCGGTGATCGATGTGGGGGCTAATCGCGGGCAGTTCGCCTTGCTGGCCCGCACGCTGTTTCCGCAGGCGCCGATCCATGCCTTCGAGCCGCTGCGCGAGGCTGCCGACCGCTTCGAGCGGCTGTTCGCCGGTGACACGTTGACCCGGCTGACCCGCTGCGCCATCGCCGCCGCCGCCGGCTCGGCGACGATGTTCGTCTCGCAACGCCCCGACAACTCATCGCTGCTGCCGATCAGCGCAGCGCAGGTGCGCTTTGCACCGGGGACTCAGCACGCCCGTGACGAGGTGGTGACCGTCGAACGCCTGGACGATATGGTGGTGCCTGCGGATCTGGTCGCCCCGGTGTTGCTCAAGCTTGATGTTCAGGGCGGCGAGCTGGCGGTGCTGCGCGGCGCCGAAGCGACCTTGGGGCGCTGCGACATGGTGCTGGCGGAGGTGTCGTTCGAGGAGCTTTACGCCGGTCAGCCGCTGGCCGGCGAGATCGTCGCCGTCTTGCAGCAGCACGGCTTTCAGGTGATTGGAGCCGGTCATGCCGGCCGCGACGCGTCCGGCCGCTGCCTGCAAATCGACCTGCTATTTGGCCGGAACCGGCGCTGACAGAGCCACGGGCGGCGGCGGCGTCCAACCAAGGCGCAGAGCCAGGTCTTGCGCCAGTTCGACCAGACGCACATCGGCGCTGCTGACATTGCCATAGGTCAGCGGCAGAATCAGCAAGGCCAAAATCAGGATTGCCGGCGAGCGTCGGGCTTGGGCGGCCAGCGGGCGACGGTACAGGATGATCAGCCCGAGCGTCGCCAAGCCAAGTCCGGTCAAGACTTCGCTGGGGCGGTGGTAGCCCAGGGCGATGCGGCTGACGCCGATGCCCAGCACCAGCAGCAGGCAGACCACGCGGACCGCCGCCACGGCGCTTTTGCGGGCCAGGAAGATCGGCGCGAACCGCCCTAGACCGCCCAGCACCAACGCCGCCAGGGCAGCATGGCCGCTGGCGTTGCCGGTGCCGCCGACGCCCGCGTAAAAGGCGATCTTGACCATGGCGACAAGGCCCAGGACGGCGACGATGAGCATCGCCCATAGCGCCGCCCCGGTGCGGTCGGCATCGAAGACGGCGACCAGCAGCACCACCGCCAGCGGCAGCATCACCGCGCCGTCGCCGATGGCGGTGATTGCCATCGGCCAGTGAGGCACAAGATCGGCGAAGCGGTCCATGCCGTCAGAAGTACCGCTCGACCACCTTGACGACGTCGCCCGGAACCAGCGGGGTGCGTTCGTTGCCGCGGTACTCGGTTTGCTCGCCGTTGACGGTGCGGATCACCACGACGTCGCCTTTGCGGGCGCGGTAGTCGTAGCCGCCGGCTTTGGCGATGGCGCTCAGCACGGTGACCCCGGTGGTATAGGGGAACTCTCCCGGCTGGCGCACTTCGCCCATGACAAAGAACGGGCGGAAGGTCTGAACCTCGACCGACACCTTGGGATCCTTGAGGTAGCTGGCCTTGCTCAACGCCTCTTCCATGCGCTGGGCCAATGTCCGCGCCGTCACCCCGGTCGAGGGGATGTTGCCGACCAAAGGCAGGAAGATATTGCCCACGGGATCGATGGTGAAATCGCCCGACAGGTTGTTTTCGTTGAAGACGATGACGCGGATCCGGTTTCCCGGCTCCAGAAGATAGCCATCGTTCGGGCCGGCGGCCACGCTTGGCGCCATTTCCGTCGGCAGGCTGGCGCAGCCGGTCACCAACAGGGTCATGGTGAACAAGGCGCAAAACAGTCCATACCAATTTTGGCCGCTGCGTCGTACCTTCATTGCCACTCCTTCACATGCCTTGCCCGGATGGGATTCAATCCACACTGACTTAACCGACTTTCTTCGTGCGATGCAACGCCATCGTCCGGAATGGGGAAGACGATCATGTTACGGCATCTGCACCGGCTCGGCCGGCGGTGGTTTTCACGGACCAGCATCGAGGCCGGTGAAGGCGATCCCTTCCTGGTCTACGCCATCGGCGACATTCACGGCGAAATCGCCGCGTTGGACTGCCTGTTGCGGCGGATCGTCGCCGACGCGGCCACGCGTCCCGAGGTGCTTCCAGAGCTGGTGTTTTTGGGCGATTACGTTGATCGCGGCGCCGACAGCCGGGCGGTGGTCGAGCGTTTGTCCGGCTTGGCCTTGCCGGGCTTTACCCTGCATACCTTGATGGGCAACCACGAGGCCGCGATGCTCGACTTTCTTGCCGATCCGGGGCGGGGCGCGTCCTGGCTGGCCTATGGCGGGGCCGAGACCCTGGTCAGTTATGGCGTGCGGGCGTCGTTCGGTATTTCCGATCCGGCCCGCTGCCAGGAACTGCGCGACCAGCTTTTGGCGCGCCTGCCCGATCATCATTGGGAGTTCCTGAAAGGACTGTTGCCGCAGGTGGTGCTGGGCGATTATTTGTTCGTCCATGCCGGCATCCGGCCGGGCCGATCGATCGCGGCGCAGCGGCCCGAGGATGTGTTGTGGATCCGCGAACCCTTCCTCAGTTCACGTCGCCGCCATGAAAAGGTGGTGGTGCATGGCCATACGGTCACCGAACAGCCGGAACTGCTGTCCAATCGCATCGGGATCGACACGGGCGCCTTTGCCACCGGCACCCTGACCGCTGTCGCGTTGTCGGAAAATAATCCTCGGTTGCTGCAAGTTTTCCGGAAAGATTGGATGGTGCTGTCCGAAGACAGTCGCCATCAACCTCCAGAGAAGTATTGCATACCATTATAACTATAAATTTTTTTTGGTGGAATGAGTAGGGACGTGACATCGAATATCCATAGTTATGCTAAATAAGTATCGGTTACTTCTATTGATTGTTTCTGTTGAGACTTCTCTTACATGAGCGCTTTATCAAGAAGCACAGACCGCTTCCCGCAAGGTGCGGTTTCCAATTTTTTGGATTAAAAAACTACTATTCTGAATCAGCGTGGAATGTTAGATAAGCAACTTTAAAGAATGAGCGTCGCGGGGGGAATAATCCAGATGCAGCCGATGAAAGCAGCCGCGTCCCAGCAATCGGGAATGCGGGGGGGCATCGCCACCTTGCGGTTATCCGTCTGTGTCGTCGCTTTGTTGGCCGCCGCCGCGCCGTTGGCTTGGGCGCAGGACAGCAGCCGTGGGGATTCGGGGCAGGGTGACTCCTCGAAGACGGTCAAGAACCCCGACGCCAAGGACACCGCCGGCGATAACGATACCAGCCGCATGTCGGAATCCTACGAGCCGAAGGGAATTGAAGTCGGCAATTACCTGCTGTTCCCGCAGATTGAGGCCGGCGAAACATTCAACACCAACGTCTACGATACCCAGTCACACGCCAAGCCGGATTTCATCACGACGGTTGCGCCGGAGTTCCGCGCGCAGTCGCGCTTCGAGAACCACGCCCTGAACTTCGATGCCCAGGCGAACAAGGTCAGCTACGCGACTTATACCGGCGATAACCACCTCGACGGCAATCTGGCTGCCGATGGCCGCATCGATGTCACCAAGACGGCGGAAATCACCGCCAAGCTGAACGGCTATGTCGCGCATGAGGATCGTGGCGACCCCAACGCGGTCGCTGGCGCCTTGAAGCCGACGCCGACGCATGGCGTCTCCTCGTTGGTTGGAGGCAAAGACGAGCTTGGCCACCTGACGCTGTCCACGCAGCTTGGCGTTGATCGCTTGGACTTCGACGACGTCGGCACCAATACCGGCACCGTCGTCGACAACAAGGCGCGCGACCGTACGGAATCGACTCTGACCGAACGTGCCGCCTATGAGTTCAAGCCCAGCTATTCCGCCGTGCTGCAAACCTCGGAAAACAACCGCGCCTATGACCGCGCCGACATTACCGGCATCACGCGCGACAGCCAAGGCTATCGGGTTGAAAGCGGCTTGGGCATCGATATCAGCCAGTTGGCCAAGGGCGACTTGTTGTTCGGTTACATGGACCAGACCTACCGGTCGTCGCTCTATTCGGATGCGGGCGGCTATTCCATGCATGCAACGCTGAACTGGACGCCGACGACCTTGACCCTGGTGGTGCCCGCCTTTGCGCGCGAGGTGCAGGAAACCACGCAGCCCGGCGCGTCGGGTGTCGTCCATACCGAGGCGTCGATGTTGGTGCGTCACGAG
>DATGZW010000164.1:0-8033 GCA_035297005.1 Patescibacteria group bacterium | reverse complement strand
ACAACGTCGCCTTCGGCCCACGCATCCATGGCATCGTCGAGCGCAAGGACGAGTTGGATCACATCGTCACCTCCAGCTTGAAGCGCGCCGGATTGTGGGACGAGGTCAAGGACCGCTTGGACTCGATGGGCACCGGCCTATCGGGCGGTCAGCAACAGCGGTTGTGCATCGCCCGCGCCATCGCCATCAGCCCGGAGGTGATCCTCATGGACGAGCCCTGTTCGGCCCTGGACCCCATCGCCACCGCCACGGTGGAAGAGTTGATCGACGAGTTGCGGGCCAATTTCACCATCATCATCGTCACCCATTCGATGCAACAGGCCGCCCGCGTCTCGCAGCGCACGGCGTTCTTCCATCTGGGCGAGGTGGTCGAATTCGGGCCGACCGAGGACTTGTTCACCAATCCACGCGAAAAGCTTACCCAGGGCTATATTACCGGACGCTTCGGCTGACCAGGACCACCCCCATGATCGATCCGCATATCGTCAAATCCTTCGATGAGCAGTTGAACAAGCTGCACGACATGGTGTTGCAGATGGGCGAATTGGCCGAACGCCAATTCGATCAAGCCATCCGCGCGCTGATCGAGCGTAACGCGGATAGCTCCGGTCTGGCGGTCGCCGCCGAAGCCGAAGTCCGCGCCCTGAATACCGCCGTCAACGAACAGGTGATCCGCGTGCTGTGCCTGCGCGGTCCCGTCGCCGACGACTTGCGGGTGGTGGTGACGGCCCTCAAGATCGCCGCCGCCCTCGACCGTATCGCCGATTACTCCGCCGGCGTGGCGCGGCGCGCGCTGTTGCTCAACGAACAATCCGCCCTGCCCACCGTGCGCGCGGTCAAGCGCATGGGAGCGCTGGTGCATCGCCTGCTGAAAGAAGTGATGCAGTCCTATGCCCACCGCGACAGCGCATTGGCGCATCAGGTCTGGACCCGCGATCTGGAGGTCGATGAGCTGTATTCCGGCCTGTTCCGCGAGCTTCTGACCTATATGATGGAAGACCCGGCGAACATCACGGCGTCGAGCAACCTGTTGTTCATCGCCAAAAACGTTGAACGCATCGGCGATCACGCCACCAATATCGGCGAAATGGTCTACTTCCTGGTCACCGGCCACCCGATGGATGGCGAGCGTCCCAAGAACGACACCAGCAGCTACGCCACCGGCCTGAGCCACTGAGGGGGACGCGCGCGTGAGCGTCTCCTACGTCGTCACCGTCTACAATAAGGCGCCCTATCTGCCGCTGGTTCTGGCGGCGATCGAAGCCGAGTGGCGCGCCACTGGCGGCGAGATCGTCGTTGTCGATGACGGCTCGGCCGATGGTTCGGTCGCCCTGCTGCGCGCCTATGCCAATGCGCGCTCGCATGTGGTTCTGCGCGAACAAACCAATGCCGGCGTCGCCGCTGCCACCAACATCGGCGTCCATCTGGCCACCCAGCCGCTGTTGCGCCTGGTCGATGCCGACGATCTGCTGATTGCCGGCAGCACGGCGCGGCTGATGCGGGCGCTGGAGGAAACCGGGGCCGGCTTCGCCTATGGCCGCTTCGGCAACTACCTGCCGGGCACGCCGTTGCCGCCGCCGCCAAGTCCCGCCGCCGAGCCGACCCAGCATGTGGAGGATGGCTTGTGGCGCATGCTGACCTCGCAGCCCTTCGTCCCCAGCGCCACCTTGGCGGTGCGCGACCGTGTGCTCGACGCCTTTCCGCTGCCCGAAGGTCCGCGCACCAGTCAGGATTTCGCCATGGGTCTGCGCATCGCCCGGCTGACCCCGTTCGCCTCGGTCGCCGATACCGTCTGTCTGCTGCCAAGCGACGCGCCGGGGCGGCTATCGGGCAGCAAGGCGCGGATGTATTCGGACACCGCTTTGCTGGTCGCGCTGCAATGGGAAGCGGGAGATATGTGGCCGGCCAAGCATCGGCGCTATGCCGTGCAGCGGGCCGCAGGGCGGGCGCGGCATTATGCGCGCCGCCATCTGTCCTATCCGAAAGGACGGATGGCCTGGCTGCTGGCCGTCTCCCTCGCCAGCCGCCTGCCCATCCTGTCCTTCGGACCGGAAACGCTGCGCCGGATCGCCGCCGTCTACGCCGAAGCGCTGGTCGATCCGGCACGCTATCCCTGACCCATCGCCCCCCGGATCATCTCCGGGGAGCGATCAAAATCAGACCTAGGCCTTCTTCTTCTTGGCCTTGGCTTCGGCGCGCTCGATCGATTCCTGGATGATCTTGCCGGCTTCTTCGGCATTGCGCCAGCCGGCGACCTTCACCCACTTGCCTTCTTCGAGATCCTTGTAGTGAGCGAAGAAATGCTCGATCTGCTGGATCACCACCGGCGGCAGGTCGTCGTAATTGACCACGTTGTCATAGAACGGATGCAGCTTGGGGTGCGGAACGGCGAGAATCTTCTCGTCCATGCCGGCTTCGTCTTCCATCATCAGCACGCCGATGGGACGCGAGCGCATCACCGAGCCGACGGCCACCGCATGACGGCCGACCACCATGACGTCGAGCGGATCGCCATCCTCGGACAGGGTGTGCGGCACGAAGCCGTAATTCACCGGGTAATACATCGCGGTGTGCAGGAAGCGATCGACGAACATCGCGCCCGATTCCTTGTCGACCTCGTACTTCACCGGGTCGCCGTTCAGCGGAATCTCGATGATGACGTTGATATCGTTGGGCGGATTTTTCCCAATCGGGATTTTCTTGATATCCATTGTTGTCTGCTTCCCTAGTTTGAGGAGGCCGTCCTACAGCCCATTCGGTCGGGAGAATACGACATCACCGAAAGGCGAGCCAGCCCCCCAAGCGTCAGATGCCCATGGAAAGGGGAGATTGACAGGCTGCGACCGATTTTGTCGCAAAAATGACCCACAGCCGGTCAGCCGTCGCCAGCCGCCGAGGCCGAAACCGCCTCCGCTGCGGGAGACGCGGCACGCGCCATCATCCATCCCAGCAGTGCCAGTGCCGGCACCGTCGCCACCGTGGTCAGCAGGAAAAACGGGCTCCAGCCAAACTGCTCGGCCAAGGCGCCGCCGCTCGACGCGAACAGGGTACGCCCGACCGCCGTCAGCGAGCTAAGCAAGGCGTACTGCGTCGCCGTATAGGCGACATTGCACAGGCCGGACAGATAGGCCACCATCGCCGCCCCAGCCATGCCGCCGGTCAGGTTTTCAGCGAACACGCACAGCGCCAGAAACCGCACATCGTGTCCAGCCTGGACCTGCAACACATAGAACAGATTGCCCAGCGATTGCAGGATGCCGCACAGCATCAAGGCCCGCAGGGTGCCGAAGCGGATCACCACCCAGCCGCCGATCAGGCTGCCGGCCACCGTCGCCACGAAGCCGAAGCCTTTGCTGACCCAAGCGATTTCCGACAGCGAATAACCCAACGAGACATAGAGCGGCATGGCCATCACCCCGGCCATGGCTTCGCCCAGCTTATAGCCAACAACGAACACCAAGATGACGACCCAACCACGGCGCGTCATAAAATCGGCAAAGGGGCAGACCACCGCACCGTACAGCCAAGCCAACAGATGCGCCCGCAGGCCCCGCAAATGTGGCCGGTGCTCCAGAAACTCGGCAGCGCGGCGCTCGCGCTCGGCGGTCTGCGGCGAGACGCGGCGCACCGGCTCGGGATGCAGCGCGAACACCACCACGCCGACCAGCAGCAGCACCGCCATCACCGCATAGGCAGCGAACCACCCCAGATGATCGGCCAGAAACAACGCTCCGGCACCGGACACCAGCATGGCGATACGATAGCCGGCCTGGGTCGCGCCAGCGCCGGGGCCTTGCTCGTCATCCTCCAGCACCTCGACGCGATAGGCGTCGATGATGATGTCCTGGCTGGCCGAGAGGAACGCCACCACCACCGCCAGCGCCGCCATCACCCCTAATTGCGTGCGCGGGTCGCAGGCTCCCAGGCCCAGCACGGCAGCCATCAAAGCCAGTTGGATGGTAATGCCCCAGCCACGCCGCTGCCCCAGACGGAGCGGCGGCGGCAAACGATCGATCAACGGCGACCACAGGAATTTCAGCGCATAGGGCGTGCCGATCAAGGCGAACAAGCCGATCGAGGTCTTGCTGACGCCAACCTGCGACAACCATGCCGACAACGTCGAATAGGTCAGCGCCAACGGCAGCCCGCTGGCGAACCCCAGCAGCAATATCCGCACGACCCGAGGCTTGGCGTAAATACCCAAGCTGGCCCTGTTTAGCGCGAACCCCATCTTATCCGTCCTTTGACGACCTTTAGCGGCATGGCCGTCGGGCAGTCTAATCCGGAAGGGATGCGGAATGGTTAGCGAAAGGCCGGTGGAAGAGGAAAATTTGGGGGCACCACCCCCATCAAAAAAGGCCGCGACATCTCTGTCGCGGCCTTCTTCACGTCACCGAACTGGGAAAGGCTTACGAGCCTTCCTTCATCCGGCTCATCTTCTTACGCTCGTTCGGGTCGAGGTAACGCTTGCGAAGACGGACGTTCTTCGGCGTCACTTCGACCAGTTCGTCGTCGCCGATATAGGCGATGGCTTGCTCCAGCGACATCTTGCGCGGCGGGGTCAGGCGCACGGCCTCGTCCTTGCTGGTGGTGCGGATGTTGGTCAACTGCTTGCCCTTGAGCGCATTGACCTCAAGGTCGTTGCCGCGGCTGTGCTCGCCGATGATCATACCTTCGTACAGGCGCACGCCGGTGCCGACGAACAGCGGACCACGCTCTTCGATGCCCCACAAGGCATAGGCCACCGAATCGCCCTGGCCGTTCGAGATCAGCACGCCGTTACGGCGGCCTTCGATCGGACCCTTATAGGGGGCATAGCCGTGGAACACGCGGTTCATCAGGCCGGTACCGCGGGTATCCGTAAGGAACTCGCCGTGATAGCCGATCAATCCGCGCGCCGGAGCCAGGAAGGTGATGCGCAGCTTGCCGCCGCCCGAAGGCTTCATGCCGATCATCTCGGCCTTGCGGTTGCTCATCTTCTCGACGACGACGCCCGAATATTCCTCGTCCACGTCGATATAAACTTCTTCGATCGGCTCGACCCGCTCGCCGGTCGCTTCGTCGGTCTTGAACAGCACGCGCGGACGCGAGATCGACAGCTCGAAGCCCTCGCGGCGCATCTGCTCGATCAGCACGCCCAACTGCAATTCGCCACGGCCCGACACCTCGAAGGCGTCCTTGCCGGCGGTCTCGGTGACCTTGATGGCGACGTTGCTATCGGTTTCCTTGATCAGACGGTTGGCGATGACGCGGCTGGTCACCTTGTCGCCTTCCTGACCGGCCAACGGGCTGTCGTTGACCGCGAAGGTCATCGCCAGGGTCGGCGGATCGATCGGCTGAGCATAAAGCGGCTCGGTCACTTCCAGCGCGCAGATGGTATCGGCGACGGTGGTCTTGGTCATACCCGACACGGCGACGATGTCGCCGGCCTCGGCGATGTCCAGACCGGTGCGCTCGATCCCGCGATAGGCCAGGATCTTGGCGATACGGAACTGTTCGATCACGGTGCCGTCGCGCGACAGCGACTTGACCGCCTGGTTGAGCTTGACGGTACCGCTATGGATGCGGCCGGTCAGCACGCGGCCCAGATAGGGATCGGCTTCCAGGGTGGTCGCCAGCATCGAGAACGGCGCGTCCAGGTCATGTTCCGGAGCCGGCACATGGCTGACGATCAGGTCGAACAGCGCCGACAGATCCTTGCGCGGACCTTCCAGGCTGTCGTCGCACCAGCCGTCGCGGCCGACCGAGAACATGGTGGGGAAGTCGAGCTGATCGTCGCTGGCGTCGAGCGCGGCGAACAGGTCGAAGCATTCGTCATGCACCTGATGCGGACGGGCGTCGCCGCGATCGACCTTGTTGACCAGGACGATCGGACGCAGGCCGAGGGCCAACGCCTTGCCGGTGACGAACTTGGTCTGGGGCATTGGGCCTTCGGCCGCATCGACCAAGACCACCACGCCATCGACCATCGAGAGGATGCGCTCCACCTCGCCGCCGAAATCGGCGTGTCCGGGGGTGTCGACGATGTTGATGCGGACATCCTTCCACTGCACCGAGGTGCATTTGGCCAGGATGGTAATTCCGCGCTCTTTCTCCAAGTCGTTGGAGTCCATCACGCGTTCCGCCACCTGCTGGTTTTCGCGGAAGGTGCCGGATTGGCGGAGCATGGCATCGACCAGGGTGGTTTTACCGTGATCGACGTGGGCGATGATGGCGATGTTGCGAAGTTGCATTGTCTAACCGTCTAGAAACTCGTCTTGGCGACCAGCTCGGCCAAATTGGCCTCGGGCCGGGCGCCCACATGCCCGATGATTTCGGCGGCGCAAAGGCCGCCCAATCGAGCGCAAGTGCCCAGGTCGCGGCCCTGGGTCAAGCCGTAGAGGAAGCCGGCGGCGTAGAGGTCGCCTGCTCCGGTGGTATCGATGACCGCCGACACCGGCTCGGCGCCTTGGACCACCACGGCGTCGCCGGAGATCACCACCGAGCCCAATTCCGAGCGAGTGATGGCGGCGATGTCGCAATGGCCGCGCACCTGGCGGACGGCAGAGTCGAAATCAGTCTGATAAAGCGACGAAATCTCGGATTCATTGGCGAACACGATATCGACATGGTCGGCCAGCAGTTCCAAGAATTCGGCGCGATGACGCTCGACGCAGAACGGGTCGGACAGCGACAGAGCGACCTTGCGGCCCGCGTCATGGGCGATCTTGGCAGCCTTGCGGAACGCAGCCTTGGCCTGTGGCGGATCCCACAGATAGCCTTCCAGATAGGTCACCTGGGACGCCGCGATCACTGAAGGGTCGATATCATCCGGCCCCAGCTCGATGCAAGCACCCAGATAGGTCTGCATGGTGCGCTGAGCGTCAGGGGTCACCAGCACCAGGCAACGCGCCGTCGAGGCGCCGTCGATGGCGGCTTTGGTGTCGAAATGGACGCCCTGGGCGCGCAGGTCATGGCGGAACACCTGACCAAGCTGATCGTCCTTGACCTTGCCGACATAAGCGGCCTTGCCACCCAGACCGGCGATGCCGGCGATGCTGTTGGCGACGGAACCGCCCGAACATTCGATGCCCGGCGCCATCTTGGCATAGATGGCATCAGCCTGGGCCGCGTCGATCAAGGTCATTACGCCCTTGCTCAAACCAAGCGCCGCAAGTTGGGCGTCATCGGAATGCGCAAGCACATCGACGATGGCGTTACCGATACCGGCAACGTCAAACGTGCTATCAGCCATGAAATCCTCCGGAAGGGTCGTTGCGGCGCAGTATAGCCATGCGCGCGTCCTCTACAATGGAAAACGCCATGTCAAGCATTTGTCATGATGCCGACAGCCTCTTTCGTGCCGGCCCGGCCTTCACGCCCGGCAGCCCCGACACGCTCAAGCGGCGATTTAACCGCGGCGTCATCTGTGCTTAACTTATACCCATGATCGCATCTCTCGCCAAAGCCGTCGGCCAGTTGACCGACCCCAAATTCCGCCGCGTGCTGCTGCTTGGGCTGGCCGGCACGCTATTTTTATACGTGATTCTGTACCTGGGAGTCGGCTGGGGCCTGGGCCAGTTGCAGCTGCTGGGCATCAACTGGGCCGACAAACTGATCGACCTGCTGGGCGGCATCGCCGTGGTGGCGGTCACTTTGATCATGTTTCCAGCCATTGCCACGCTGGTGCTGAGTGTCCTGCTCGACGACGTCGCGGCGGCGGTCGAGGCGAAATACTACCCCGACCTGCCGCCCCCGCGCCGCCAGGGTGTGGGCGAGGTGGTCTGGGGCGCCTTGCGCTTTGTCGGCGTCACCGTGCTGGCCAATATGATCGCCCTGCCAATCTACGTGCTGCTGCTGATCGTCGGCGTCGGCGTCGGGCTTTACTATCTGCTGAACGGCTATCTGCTGGCGCGCGAATATTTCGAGATGGTGGCTTGGCGGCGCATGGATCTGGCCGAGGCCGACACCCTGCGCCGCGCCCATCTGGGGCGGTTGTGGCTGATGGGAATCGCTATCACGTTCCTGTCGACCATCCCCGTCATCAATCTGCT
>DATGZW010000163.1:0-5728 GCA_035297005.1 Patescibacteria group bacterium | reverse complement strand
CGTCGGTTTGGGCCAGCACTTCGATGTCGGCGGTGCGCACCGCGCCGGTCAGCCAAATGGTCAGCCGCTGGTCGGCGCCGAAGAACACCGCACGCCGGCTGGCGGCCAGATGATCGACATGGTTCGACAGCGCCACCAGTTGGAAGGCCAGCGAGCGCGGGTTGCTTTCGTCAGCCAGCAGCAAATCCAGTACCGGGCCGAATTGCGGCGTCGATAGATAGCGCGAGCGATAGGTCATGGTGCTGTCGGAGATCTCCAGCAGCACATCCAAAGCCGGGGCCAGAGCCGCATTTTTTTGCAGCAGCACGCCCGACAGCAGATCAAGGATATGGACGCCGCGTTCCAACCGGCGGCCGATATCGACGAAGCGCCAGCCCAGGCCGCGCGTCATGTTCTCGGTGGCGAGGCCGCTCAGCGCGCCGGTCGCTAGCACCAGATTGTTAAGGACGTTCAGCCCGTCATCCAGGTTCAGCCCGGGCCCGGCGGCGATGCCGGCGATTTCCTGCTGTAAGCGGGCAACAGCCCGCCAAGTGTCGGGCGATAGCCGATCGCGGGCCAGTGCCGCCATGCGGTGGACGCGTTCGATGATGGTGCGCAGGCCGGTGGTGTTGGTGTTGTCGAAATGCAGATCGGTCAGGACGGCGACCTGCGCTTCCAAGCTGCCCTTGGGCTTGATGCGATAGATTTTGTTCAGCAGCTTGACGGCCACTGGCAATTCCTCGGCGGCGCCGAAGCTGGCGGCGCTGCCGGCGCGCGACAGACAGGCGCGGATCAGGCGGGTGGTGTCCTCGGCCCGCTCGATATAGCGGCCCATCCAATACATGTTGTCGGCGACGCGGCTGGGCAAATCGCGCGAGCCGCGCACCAGCTTGACCGGAGCGGTGACGTTGCGCAGGCTGACCGCCGGGGCATCGCGCTGTTCGGCCAGCACCCAGGTATCCTTGCTGCCGCCGCCGAACTGCATCGACACCACCGAGCCGCCGCGCTCGGAGGCGATGCGGGTCAGGCCGCCGGGCATCACGGTGTAGCCGCCGTCATGCGCCGCCACATAGACGCGGATCATCATCGGACGAGGTTCCAACTCGCCCTGGTTCCACACCGGGGCAGTGGACAAATTGACTCGTTCCTGAGCCAGGAAGTCGCGCGGCCGGCGGCGGATCGCCTCGACCAATTCGGCGCGGCGGGCGGGCGGCAGTTGGTCGCCGAACACCGGTTGCATGTTGCGGCGGCCGGGGATGGCGGATTTGATGACCAGATCGTCAAGGTTTTGCAGGACATGTTGGCGTTCGCGGTCGCCGCCGCACCACCACGTCGCCACCGACGGCATCTTCAGCTCTTCGCCCAGCAGATGACGGGACAGCACCGGCAGAAATGCCGCCAAAGCGCCGCTTTCCAAGACACCGGTGCCCAAGCTGTTGGCGACCAGCACATTGCCGCTGCGGACAGCCTGGACCAAGCCGGCGATGCCCAGCGACGAATCGCCGCGTAGCTCCAGGGGGTCGCAATAGGCGCCGTCGGTGCGGCGCAGGATGACATCGACGCCTTGCAGACCGTCCAGAGTCTTCAGATAAACCCGGCCGTCGCGCATGGTCAGATCTTCGCTTTCGACCAGCGTATAGCCCAGTTGGCGAGCCAGATAGGCGTGCTCGAAATAGGTTTCGTTATAGGGGCCGGGTGTCAGCAGAACCGTGCGCGGCGCTTCACGGTTGCGTGGCGATAGCGCCATCAGGGTGTCGCGCAGCTTGTGGAAGAACGGCGTCAGCGGCTCGACCGGCTGGGCGCGCAGCATGTCCGACAGCGAGCGGGCGATGATGATGCGGTTTTCTAGTGCATAGCCGGCCCCCGACGGGGCCTCGCAGCGGTCCGACATGGCCCACCAGCGGCCATCGGGGGCGCGCGCCAAATCGACGGCGTAGAGGTGCAGATGTACCCCGCCCGGCGGCTGGACATGGCGCAACGGGCGCAGATAGCCGGGATGCGAGAACACCAGGGCCGGCGGCAGCAACCCTTCGCTCAGCAGTTCCTGCGGGCCGTAAAGGTCGGCCAGCACCTGATTGAGCAAGGTAGCGCGCTGGATCACCGCCGTTTCGATCGAGCGCCATTCCTGCGCCGAAATCATCATCGGCAGGGGATCGAGCTGCCATGGACGGTCAAGTCCGCGCGGGTCGCCATAGACGTTGTAGGTGACGCCGTTTTCGCGGATCAGCCGCTGGCCACGCTCCCAGCGGTGCTCCATTTCCCCTACCGGCAAGCTGGACAGACTGCCCATCAGGCGGTCCCACTGCGGACGCAGGGCGCCATCGGCGGTGACCATCTCGTCCCAGCGGCCCCGCATCAGCGGGTAGCCTAGCCGGAAGGCGCCGGGCAGGCTTCCCTGCACCGGATCCGGCTTAGCCCCGGCCGGTGTCCTCCGTCGATCCTCTTTCGTCATATCCTGTAAGCCGGTGCTCTTAGTTCATATCAGTGCTTAGTTAAGCGCAAATCCAGGGTGGTGGGGAAGTCCGGATTATGTTCTGGCTGCGGCGCGACCATTGTTCCAGGGGTGTGACCAAAGGGGAAGAAGCGCGACAAACGGCGGCTTTCCGCCTCGTTTCCGTTGACCGGCAGGGTTTCGTAACTCAGGCCGCCGGGATGCACGACATGATAAACACATCCGCCCAGCGAACGATTGTTCCAACTATCGATCACATCGAAGGTCAGCGGCGTGTGAACGCCGATGGTCGGATGCAGGCAGGACGGCGGTTGCCAGGCGCGGAACCGCACGCCGGCGACGTATTCGCCGGTGGTGTCGGTGGCGGTCAGCGGCAGGCGGCGGCCGTTGCAGGTGACGACATGGCGTTCGCCGATCAGATCGCTGACTTTCAACTGCACGCGCTCCAGCGAACTGTCGACGAAGCGGACGGTGCCGCCGCCGCCCTGTTCCTCGCCCATGACATGCCACGGCTCCAGCGCGTGGCGCAGTTCCAGACCCAGCCCGGCATAGCGCACCTCGCCCAGATGCGGGAAGCGGAACTCGAAATGCGGGGTGAACCACGAGTCCTCGAAGGCGTAACCGGCGCGGCGCATGTCGGCCAGCACGTCGGCGAAGTCGGCCCAGACGAAATGCGGCAGCATGAAGCGGTCGCGCAAGGCATGGCCCCAACGCACCAGCGGCTGTTTGTAGGGCTCATACCAGAAGCGGGCGATCAGGGCGCGCAGCAGCAATTGTTGGGCGCAGCTCATCCGCGCATGCGGCGGCATCTCGAAAGCGCGGAACTCGACCAGCCCCAGACGCCCGGTCGGGCCGTCGGGAGAGTACAGCTTGTCGATGCAGATTTCGGTCCGGTGGGTGTTGCCCGCCACGTCGATCAGCACGTTGCGCAGGATGCGGTCGATCAGCCAGGGCGGAACTTCGGTGCCGGCTTCGGGAATCTGGCTTAGGGCGACACCCAGCTCGTACAGGCTGTCGTCGCGGGCTTCGTCGATGCGTGGAGCCTGGCTGGTGGGGCCGATGAACAGCCCCGAGAACAGGTAGCTCAGGCTGGGATGGTTCTGCCAGAAGCGGATCAGGCTGCCCAGCAAATCGGGGCGGCGCAGGAATGGGCTGTCGGGGGCCGAGGCGCCGCCGACGACGATGTGGTTGCCGCCGCCGGTGCCGATATGGCGGCCGTCCATCATGAACTTCTCGGAGCCGAGCCGGGCTTCGCGGGCCAGGTCATAGACCGAGGTGGTGGTGTCGCGCAGCTGTTTCCACGAGGACGCCGGGTGAATGTTGACCTCGATCACGCCGGGGTCGGGGGTCACCTTGATGACGTTGAAACGCTCGTCATGCGGCGGCGAATAGCCCTCGATATGCAGCGGGATCGACAGTTCGGCGGCGGTGTCCTCGATGGCGGCGATCAGTTCGACATAGTCCTCGCCGCGCTCGACGGGGGGCAGGAACAAGCACAGCTTGCCGTCGCGCGGTTGCAGGCACAGCGCGGTGCGGACGTCGTCGGCGATATAGACGCCGTTGGCGTCCAGGCGCGGTTCATGCGACGGCCCTGCCACCTGCTCGATCTGCGAGGCGCTGGGGGCGTCGTCGGAGCCATGCTCGCGCGGCTTGACCGCCTGCGGCAACTGCGCGGCCAAAGGAGCCGGAGCGGGCTCCGGACGGGCGCGCCGGTGGCCGCTGCTGGGCAGCGATCCGCGCGGGGCGAAGGGATCCTGCGGAATGTACCAGGGGTAGTCTTCTGGCTCGATATGGGGCAGCGATTCCAGCGGCAGGCGAAAGCCCAGCGGCGAATCGCCGGGGGCCAGGTACAGGCGGCCTCGGCGCAGCGTCCACGGGCCGGTGATCCAGCGCCCGCCATCGGCGGCGTTCCACCGCTGGATCGGCAGGGCGAAGCCGATGGGGCGGTCCAGGCCATGTTCCATCACCCGCACCAGCCGCGCCCGCTCTTCGGGGTCGTCGAGCTTGGAGTCGAAGGGATCGACATTGGGCGGCAGGCGCTGCTCGCGCTCGACGAAATACAGCGGGTCTTCATAGGCGGCGATCAGATAATCGGGGGCCAGCCCCAGCCGCACCGTCAGGCGTTCGCCGAATAGCCGCGCGGTTTCCTCGTCGATCTGGCTGTCGGCGGTTTCCTTGGCGATCAGCGAGCCGTCGGTCCACAGCGGCTGGCCGTCGCCGCGCCAATACAGGGCAAAGGCCCAGCGCGGCAGCGGCTCGCCCGGATACCATTTGCCCTGGCCGAAGGTCAGTAGCCCGCCGGGGGCGAAGCGGTCGCGCAGGCGGCAAATCAGGTCATAGGCGCGCTCGCGCTTGGTCGGGCCGACGGCGGCGGTATTCCATTCCTCGCCGTCCATGTCGTCGATCGACACGAAGGTCGGCTCGCCGCCCATGGTCAGGCGCACATCGCCGGAGTTCAGCAGCGAATCGATATGCTCGCCCAGCGCGTCGATGGAGCGCCATTGCGCGTCGCTATAAGGCTTGGTGACGCGCGGCGTTTCGACGATGCGGCTGACGCCCATGTGGAATTCGAATTCCACCTCGCAAGGGTCGACTCCGCCGGTGATCGGCGCGGCGCTGGCCGGCTCGGGAGTGCAGGCCAGGGGAATATGGCCTTCGCCGGCCATCAAGCCGGAGGTCGGGTCCAGGCCGATCCAGCCGGCGCCCGGCAGGTAGACCTCGGTCCAGGCGTGCAGGTCGGTGAAATCCTCGGTCGGGCCGGTCGGGCCTTCCAGCGGCTTTTGGTCGGGAACCAACTGGATCAGATAGCCCGACACGAAGCGCGAGGCCAAGCCAAGATGGCGCAGAACCTGCACCAGCAGCCAAGCGCTGTCGCGGCACGAGCCGGTGCCCTTGGTCAGCGTCTCTTCGCAGCTTTGGACGCCGGGCTCCATGCGGATGGTGTAGCCGACCGCCTGTTGCAGGCGCTGGTTCAGCCGCACCAGGAAGTCGATGGTGCGCAAGGGGGCGCGGTTGATACCGGCGACAAAGGCGGCCAATCGCGGCCCGGCATCCTCGGCGACCAGGAACGGCGCCAATTCGCTCGACAGCACCGGATCATAGGCGAATGGACATTCCTCGGCGTCAGGCTCAAGGAAGAAATCGAAGGGATTGTAGACCGCCATCTCGGCGACGAGGTCGATTTCGAAGGACAGCTCGGTGACCGGCTCGGGAAACACCAGCCGGGCCACGTAATTGCCCTGAGGGTCTTGCTGCCAGTTGATGAAATGGTTGTCCGGCTTCACTTTCAGCGAATAA
>DATGZW010000162.1:0-3162 GCA_035297005.1 Patescibacteria group bacterium | reverse complement strand
CCCGAACCGCCGGAGCCGCCGCCCATGCCGCCGGTCGAGCCGCCCGTGCTGCTGCCCGAGGAGCCAGGCGATTGGTTCGGCATGCTGCTGGACCCGCTTGCCCCGCTGCCGCTGGGGTCGGTGCTTTTGTCGCTGGGGGTGGCGGCCTGTTGACAGGCGGCGCGGGTATCGGTGGGGGTGCAGTCGGCAGGCATGTTGCTGGACGTGCCGCGGCTGGACCCCATCGAGCCGCTGCTGCTTCCGCCCATGCTGCCGCTGCCGCCATATTCCTGGGCAAAGGCGGCGGGCGAAGCCAGGATCGCGGCCAAGGCCACTGCGCTCATCAGGTTCTTCATGCGTCGCTCCCTCTCGCTGGATGCTGCGATGCGGCGGAGCTGTGGTCCGCGCCGTCGCTCTGTCGGATTAACGCCCCGAGGATACGGCTGTTTCCACGACTGGCGACCGGCCTGCCCAATCCGCAAGGACACTCCCCATCGGAGAGCGGTCAAAATCCATCGTTTGGGGTGGGGCAGCGTTCAGTGGGCGGAGAGCGGCGCCAGACTGTGACGCAATGCC
The DNA here is from genome assembly GCA_035297005.1 of Patescibacteria group bacterium. Classification (GTDB taxonomy): domain Bacteria; phylum Pseudomonadota; class Alphaproteobacteria; order Rhodospirillales; family Magnetospirillaceae; genus DATGZW01. The sequence goes on along the minus strand of DATGZW010000162.1, from coordinate 2,607 downwards.
CGCGCCAAGACATGAGCGCTGCTGTCCTGGCGCAGATCGATGGCGACATGGTCGTGCAGGAACGGCGGCAAGGTGTCCAGGTCGGCCCCTGGCAGCAGGATCGCCACCACCGGCACTTGCCGCGCCGCCTGCCGGGCCAGAACCAACCGCGTCTCCATGCTTTGCGCCGGGCCGGCGCCGCTAGGGCCGATCAGCAGCAGGCAGGCAGAGGATTGTTCAATCTTCGCATCGACGTCGGTTTGCGACGGCTGGCACGGTGCCAGACACCATTCGTCAAGGACGGGAAAACGGCCCATTGCCGTCAGGCAATGCGCCACCGCTTCGGCGTGTGATCGATCGGCGGCGGCGTAGCTGACGAAAATTTCGTTTGTCATGGGACGTCCCCCTCGTCACGATCAGCACGTTAGTAGGGTACGCCAAATTGCGCGGTATTCGATACAAATTATCGATGGTTAAGGCAGGCGACAGCGATGCTTGGAATGCGGTATCGTCGCCCAAGCCGGCGGTCTTGCCGGCAGAGGGACGGTCGCCCGACATGCGGCGATGCAGTGTGGTCTCGTCGGCACCTTGTCTTTGGCGATCCGAGGTTCACGTGACGTCTTACACAGCATCCCAATATGAAGACAATTACCCTGCGGGCTTCGAAGATTATTTCTGGATTGCCGCGCGCAATGCGGTCATCCACGACATGATCGTGTCGGCGGGGATGGCGCATCTGCGGTTGATGGAGGTCGGCTGCGGGCGGGGTATCGTCGTCGATTTCCTGCGCCAGCGAGGCGTCGATTGCCTTGGCTGCGAATTGGCCGAGGCTCCGGTTCCGCCGGCCCTGGCGCCCTATGTGCGGACCGGCACAGATGCGGCGCTGTTGGAGGAACCGCTTCGCCGCTCCATCGATGGTCTGCTGCTGCTGGATGTCATCGAGCATGTCGACGATGCGCCGGCCTTCATCGTCCGCCTGTCCGACGCCTTCCCCCATGCGGAGGTCTTGTTGGTCACCGTCCCGGCGCACCCGGAACTGTGGTCCAATTGGGATGACCATTACGGTCATTTTCGCCGCTACACCAAGGCCGCCCTGGTGCCTTGCATCACCGCCGCCGGCTTTCTGCCGCAGCGGGTGACAAGCTTCTTTCTCAGTCTCTATGCGCCGATGCGCCTGATGTCGCTATTGAGGCGACAGCGCGGCACACAGCAGGCGGCTCCGAAAAACCGTGCCCTGCATGCCGCCATCGCCGGCTTCTTCCGCTGGGAAGCTCGCCTGCTTCCCGATACCGGGCTGGGCACGTCGCTGGCGGTGATCGCTGTGAAACGGCGGCAGGGCTGACGGCCGGCAGTCTTTAATCAAGTCCAATGCGGAATTTAGAGACAACATTCTCCTTTGCGATTCCGGTCGGCGGCATCATCTGAAAGGATCACAGGCGGTTCGGGGCAAGGCGGCTGTGCGGGATTTCGGCACTGTCAGGCTGTCGATTGACAGGCGCGGCCGTGAATGACTAAACTGCCCCGTTCAGTTTTTCAGGGCTTCGGATTGGGAATATCGTCTGATTACCAGCGGTTCCTGTCACCAAGCCCGACCATCCTTTGCCGTGGAGGCGGATGGGCTGTCGAGAATAAATGTGACCTTCGCAGCAAAGCCGCCGCTCGGCTGGTGGCGCTCGGAGGCTTGGATACGGGAAAGATTCAACGATGCCGCGTTCTCCGCTCTCCGTGTTGTCCGCCTCCGCCGCCCTGCTTGCGCTGGGCTTGACGCTGGCGCTGCCGGCTGCCGCCCAACAGGCACCCTCCGCACCGCCGCCGGTGACGGTCAGCCCGCCGTTGAAGAAGCAGATCACCGAATATGAACAGTTCACCGGCCAATTCGCCCCGGTCGAATTCGTCGAGGTGCGCGCCCGCGTCAGCGGCTATCTGACCGAGGTGCGTTTTGCCGACGGCCAACTGGTCAACAAGGGCGATTTGCTGTTCGTCATCGACCCGCGTCCCTACGAAATCGCCCTGGCCCGCGCCCGCGCCCAGCTGGAGCAGGCCGACGCCGCCGTCGAACTGGCCAGCCGCCAGTTGTCGCGTGCCGGTGAATTGCGGCAAAAAGATTTCGTCGCACAAAGCACCCTGGACCAGCGCACCCAGGACATGCGGGTGGCTCAGTCGAACGTCGATGCGGCTAAGGCGGCGATCCGCGACGCCGATTTGAACCTGGAATTCGCCCGCGTCACCGCGCCGGTCAGCGGGCGCATCAGTTCGCGTCTGGTCAGCGTCGGCAATCTGATTAGCGGCGGCGGTAGCGGCGGGGCGGCGGCAACCTTGCTGACCACCATCGTCTCGCTCGATCCGGTCTATTTCAACTTCGACATGAGCGAGGCGGATTTCATGGTGCATCAGCGCGCCACCGCCTCGGGCAAGCTGGAGAGCACCCGCGACGGCAAGCTGCCGGTGCAGGTCCGTCTGGTCGACGAGACCGCCTGGACCCGCGAGGGCCGTTTGGACTTCATCGACAATCAGGTTGATCGCGGTTCGGGCACCATCCGCGCCCGCGCCGTGCTGAGCAACCCCAATTTGTTCATCACTCCTGGCCAGTTCGGCCGCGTCCGCCTGCCCAGTTCGGCGCCTTACGAG
>DATGZW010000161.1:0-5220 GCA_035297005.1 Patescibacteria group bacterium | reverse complement strand
ATCGAGGTTTGGGACACCGGGGTCGGCATTCCCGACGAGGAGCTTCAGGCGATCTTCGAGGAGTACCATCAACTCGACAATGCCGCGCGCGAACGCAGCCGGGGCCTGGGTTTGGGGCTTTCCATCGTGCAGCGCTTGGGGCATTTGCTCGATCATCCGATCCGCGTCCATTCACGCCCCGGCCAGGGATCGGGCTTCGCCATCGAGGTCACGTTGCCGCCAAACGGAACGGCGTTGCAGCATGAACACCATCGACAGGGCCCCGATGGCCGGGGTATGCCCGGCGTGCGGCTCACCGGCTCGATCCTTGTCGTGGAGGACGATCCCGAACTGCGCGAATTGCTGGAACAACTCCTCAGGGACGAAGGTCATCACGCGGCCATCGCCTCCGACGGTATTGCCGCGCTGGACTTGGTGGCGCGAGGGACGATGCGGCCCGACCTCATCCTGTCGGACTACAATTTGCCCAATGGGATGAACGGCCTGCAAGTGACGGCAAAGCTGCGGGAAAGCTGTCATCGGCAAATCCCGGTGGTCATCCTGACCGGCGACATCTCGACCGACACCTTGCGTGACATCGCCCGCCAGAATTGCGTGCAACTCAACAAGCCGGTGAAGCTGCCGGAGTTGATGCAAGCCATTCAACGGCTGCTGCCTCTGTCGCCGACGCTGGTGCCGCCGCCACTTCCAGCCGACGCTGTGGGGCCGCCGGTCATCTTCGTCGTCGATGACGACAGTCAGGTGCGGGCGGCAATCCGCAGCGTGCTTGAGGATGATGGCCGGACCGTCGAGGACTTCGCCGCCTGCGAGGCGTTCCTCGACGCCTATCGTCCAGGCCGCGAGGCCTGCTTGTTGATCGATGCCCGTCTTCCCGGCATGGGCGGGCTTGAATTACTCCAGCGGCTGAGAGAGGCCGGGCATCGGCTGCCGGCCATCATGATCACCGGCAGCGGCGACGTGCCGTTAGCGGTTCAAGCCATGAAGGCAGGGGCTTTGGACTTCATCGAGAAGCCGATCAGTCGTGGCGACCTGCTGGCCAGTGTCGAGCGGGCGCTTGAACAGTCGCGCGATACCAGCAAGCTGAACGCTTGGCGGGAAGCCGCCGCCCATCACGTCGCGGGGCTGACGGAGCGACAACGCCAGATCATGACCTTGGTCCTGGCTGGGCAGCCCAGCAAAAATATCGCCGCCGACCTTGGCATCAGCCAACGTACGGTCGAGAATCATCGCGCTTCGATCATGAAGAGAACGGGCTCAAAGTCGCTTCCAGCGCTCGCCCGCGTGGCGCTGGCCGCCGCCTGGAACGGGACGGACGAACCATTCGGTTGAGATGGCAAATAAGCGGTAAGTATTTTCCGATTCTTCCGTGGCGCCCTTGTCGGTCTGTATTCTTTATAAAGATATCAGACCCGCACAGCCGAGGTTGCCCCATGAATATGCATTCGCTCCCGATCGAGGCGATCGTCGCCTTGATGGCCGGCATTCTCATTCTGATTCAGCCGAGACTTCTCAATTACATCGTGGCTCTCTACCTGATCATCGTTGGGGTGGTTGGGCTGGCGCCATATTTACTTCGTTGAGCTATTGCCGTCCCGCCGTGGCTTAAGCGGGGTGTAAGTATATCCCGAGTCTGACGCCGCCGTATCGTCGCCGGATATACTCCGAACAATGATTTAAGTTCATCGTCGGGAGATCGCCATGTCCAAGAAAACAATGCCACTGGTTCTGACTCTGCTCGTGCTCCTGGGTGCCTGCAACACCATGGCGGGAGCCGGCGAGGATATCTCCAAGGCCGGGCAGGCCATCGAGAAGAGTGCGGACAAGCACGCTCCTTGATCACATTTTGCGAATAGAGAGTATTTCATCATGAACAAAATAAATTACATGATCACGGTCGCAGCCGTATTTGCGCTGGGTGCCTGTTCTATCTTTTCCAGCCCGCAAGACAACGCGAAGCGGAACACGTTCGTGGTGTTTTTCGACTTCGATCGTTCCAATCTGAGCGAGCACGCGGCCAAGACGCTTCAACAGGTGGCGGACAGCGCGACCCAGGGCAATGTTACGAACGTCAATCTCTTGGTGCATACCGATGCCGCAGGACAAGATTCCGACAATCAGGCGCTGTCTGATCGTCGGGCAGCGGTGATCACGGCGGAACTGGTCAAGGATGGCGTGCCGGCGGCCAAAATCACCAGTTCCATTTTCCGCGAGCCGGACCAACTCGCCGCGACGGCCGACGGCGTTCATGAGCCACAGAACCGCCGCACCGAAATCATCCTGAAATAGCCGCGGCATCGTCACCGTCCGACAGGTCTTGGTGAATACGCTAAAATTGCCGCGCGTCAGGGGTGGCTGTGTCGCCTCTATTGCGAGATGGCTCTCTTGCGGCGGAGATACCCTGAGCATGACGCCGCTGGGGCAGGGGGGCGACCTTGGCGGATGATGGAACTCTGCCATTACTCCGCACGGAGTATCCGCGCAACCCGCCAGCCCACGATTGCTTCGGCGCGCACACCTAACAGGACAGGTGCGGGAAGTCATTCATTTTATCGCGCTGGTCCATATAGGAAATGTCGGATCAAGCAAATATTGACAGAGACGCACCCACTACCCATTATCGTGCGGTGAATATTTCTGCGACTTCCGCAGATTTATCTTGTCTGTGGTTGGGGTGATGGTGCGGCGGGGCATATTTTCATTGGGCGGACTGGTTGTGGGGCTAATCCTGTCACGGGTTGCCTATGCCGGCGAACAGGTTTCGCTGGTCGAGCCCTTGTCGCCGCCGCAACCCGGACGAGATCGTCCCGGTCCCGGACTATTGCCGCCGCCCAGCCTTGATTTCACCATTCCGGCGCCGCGCCGGTCTCCGGTGCCCCGCGCCGTGGAGGAATTGGTCTTCGACGTCAAGGATGTCGATCTGACCGGGGCCACCGTCTATTCGCCCGAACAGTTGCGGGCGCTGGTGCTGCCGGTCATCGGCCGTACCGTTCATCTGTCCGACTTGATCGCCGCCGCCGAGCGGATCGAGGCCAAGTATCATGGCGACGGCTATGTGCTGACCCGCGCCTATGTGCCGACGCAAAACGTCGGCAACGGGGTGTTCCATATTGCCGTGGTCGAAGGCTTCGTTGCCGCCATCTCGGTCCAGGGCGGCGACGCGCGGACGCGGGCGCAGGTCGAGGCGATGCTGGAGCCGGTGACCCAATCGCGGCCCTTGCAGGTCGGTGTCCTGGAAACCGCCCTGCTATCGGCGAATGAATTGCCGGGAAGTTCGGCCTCGGGACTGCTGCGGCCATCGGCGGTCGAGCCGGGAGCGTCGGATCTGGTGGTGACGGTCAAATCGGCACCCTGGAACTCGTCGCTGTCGGTGGATAACCGGGGCAGCAAGAACACCGGCCTGTGGACCATGGCCGCCGACACCTCCTTCCATTCGCCTCTCGACGATGGCGGGCAGATCGGGCTGAACGCCTCGGCCGACCCGCTCAACGTCAACCAGCGGCGCGCCTTGCAGGTAAGGTATGGAACGCCGGTCGGATTTGTCGATGGCATGTCGGCCAGCATCAGCGGTCTGGTTTCGCATGGCGAACCGGCGGGATCGGTGGCGGCGCTCAGCCTAGTCACCGACAGCGTCGCCATCGGCCCGCGCCTGAGCCTGCCGCTTCTGCTGACACGGGCAGAGAAGCTTACCCTTGACGGCGGCGTGACTTACCAGTCAGCCGATGTCCATGTTCTCGGCGCGCCCTTGAGCCATGACGAATGGCGGGTGGCCGATATCGGGCTCAGCTATCAGAACAATGTTTGGCTGGCTGGCCAGTCCAACGCCACCCTTGACCTGGCTCAGGGCGTGCCGCTGTTTGGAGCCAGCAAATCGGACAGCGTCAACCTATCGCGCGAGAGCGCCCGCACCGATTTCACCAAGCTGAGTTCGACCCTGCACCGGCAACAGACCATCGTCGATCCGCTCAGCCTGTCGGTAACGGTGAACGCTCAATATGCCTTCGACACGCTGCTGACCGGAGAAGAAGTCAGCTTTGGCGGCGCCCAAATCGGCCGGGGTTACGATCCGGGATCGATTACCGGCGATGCCGGGCTGGGGGCGGCCAGCGAACTGCGCTACGACTTCAATGCCGTCAAATTCGATTTGGATTCGTTGCAACTCTACGGATTCTACGACGCCGGCAAGGTATGGAACCATGTCGGCGGCATTGCCGACAGCATGATCGGCTCGGCAGGCGCAGGCATCCGCCTGGGAGCAATGCAGAGTGCGACGCTGGGACTGGAGCTTGCCCATGTCCTGCTGCCGGTTCCCGGCAATGACGAGGGACGCCGCAGTTCGCGGGTCATGCTGAACAGCTCGGTGAGGTTCTAAGGTGGCCACGATACGGACGGCGCGAAACCTCTATCGGCTGAAATCGGCGCTGTTGGCGACGAGTTGCCTGGTGCCCGTCCTGTTCGCCGCAGGTATCGCCAGGGCTGGCCCCAGCGGACCCACCGTGGTGGCGGGTCAGGTCACGGTATCGACCCCCAATGCACAGACGACAGTGGTTCAGCAAGGCAGTCAGAAGGGCATCGTCAATTGGTCGAGCCTGTCCCTCGGTGCCCAAGAAAGCCTGACCTTCGTGCAGCCGGGGGCGTCGTCGATCACGCTCAACCGCGTCACCGGGCCGAACGCCTCGGCGTTGAACGGGCGATTATCGGCCAACGGCCAGGTGTGGATCGTCAATTCCAATGGGGTGTTGTTCGGCCCCAATGCCCAGGTCAATGTCGGCGGCCTGCTGGCCACCACCAGCGATATCCAAAATCAAAATTTCCTTGCCGGCAATTACAGCTTCAACACGCCGTCGGGCAATCCCAATGCCGCGATCGTCAATCAGGGCAACATCCAAGCGCTGCCCGGCGGATCGGTGGTTCTGGCCGGCGCGCAGGTCAACAATCAGGGCGTCATCAACGCGCAGCTCGGCAGCGTGGTGTTGGCGGGGGCCAAGACCTTTACCGTGGATTTTGCCGGTGACAAGCTTCTCAGCTTCGCCATCGACACCCCGGTCGATCAATTGCCCCTGGACGCCAACGGCAACCCTGTCGGCTCTCTGGTCGCTAATTCCGGTACGTTGTCCACCGCTGGCGGTCAGGTGACGATGACGGCGCGGGCGGCGAACAACATTCTCGACCATTTGATCAACAGCTCCGGCATCATCGAGGCCACCGGCGTCTCGACCAGCA
>DATGZW010000160.1:0-3606 GCA_035297005.1 Patescibacteria group bacterium | reverse complement strand
GGCAAAGATGCTGCCTTCGCCCGGAGCGCTGGACACGGCGATGTGGCCGTCCATCAGTTCGACCAGATGCCGGCAAATGGTCAGGCCGAGACCGCTGCCGCCATAACGGCGGGTGATGGAATTGTCGGCCTGAATGAAGGGCCGGAACAAGGCATCGGCCTGCTCCTTCGACAGGCCGATGCCGGTGTCACGCACCGAGAACCGCAACAGCGCTTGCTCTTGGTCGCGCTCCATCGTTTTGACACGAAGGTGGATCTCGCCGGTATCGGTAAACTTGACGGCATTGCCGATCAAATTATTGAGCACCTGCCCCAACCGCAAGGGGTCGCCGACCAGGGACAAGGGAGTCCCCGGAGTCAAATCAACAAATAGCTCCAACCCCTTCTGCTCGATTCCGGGCAGAAAAAGGTTCGAGACGTCCCGGATCTGGGCATGGCATCCGATGCCGCCGCCTCCGGATCCTCGACGATGCAGAAACCACCATTGCTCGCGATGGCCTTCAGGCCTTGCGCGCCATCGGCATTGGCGCCGGTGAGCACAATGCCAGCCAAGCGCTGGCGATAGGCAACGGCGGCCGAGGCGAACAGAACATCGACCGCCGGCCGCACGTTGCACACGCGCTCGTCCACCGACAGGGCGAAGGTCCGGTCGGGTTCGATCAACAGGTGATAATTCGGCGGAGCAAGGTAGACGTGGCCCGACAGCACCGGCTCGCGCTCTTCCGCTTCACTTACCGGCAGGTTGCTTATGCGGCCCAGGAGATAGGGCAACAAGCTGGTTCTGTTCGGGGAAACATGGGAAACGACGATGATCGCGATGCCCAGGTCAGCCGGCAATGGGCGCAGGATCTGCTGCAAAGCCTGCAACCCTCCCGCCGAGCAGCCGATCACGGCGGCGTCGATGGCGCTCATGGCAGGGCCTCTTCGGCCCGGCGAGAAATGCGGTGTTCCCTGTCCAAGACCGTATAGCCCAGTCGGGCCTCGGCGTGACGCAGGCTCTCTCGCGTCCCCAGGCAGAGAAAGCCGCCCCGGACCAGAGAGTTGTGGAACAGTTGAAGCACATGTTCCTGAAGCTCGCGGTCAAAATAAATCAGGACGTTGCGGCACAGGATGGCCTGGACTTCGCAGAACACGCCATCGCAAACCAGATTGTGGTGCGCGAAAACGATGTGTTCTCGTAGCCGCTGGTCAAGCCGATAAAAGCCGTGGGCCGATACGCAGTAGTCGGCGAGTGGCCGGCGGCCGCCGCTCTCGCGGTGGCGGCGTTCCGCCTCCTCCAAGCCGGACAGCGGGAAGACGCCGTCCTCCGCCAGTTTCAAGGCCACGTCATTGATGTCGGTGGCATAGATGAGCGTGCGATCCAACAGCCCTTCTTCGTCGAGCATGATGGCGAGCGAGTAGACCTCCTCGCCGGTGGCGCAACCGGCTTGCCAGATCTTGAGGCGCGGCCAACTCGCCAGGACCGGCAGAATCTGCTCGCGCAGGGTCTTGAAGACCGGCGGATCACGGAACATCTCGGTGACCGGGACCGAGAGTTGCGTCAGGATCTCGGGCAGGAACGAGGGGTCGCGCAGAGTCCGGGAAATCAGATCCGACACCGATCGTCCACCTGCGAGGGAGGCGAGGCCGGTGACCCGACGCCGGATCGACGCCTTAGCATAATGCCGGAAGTCGTAGCCATGGCGCAGGAACAGCGCCTCAAGGAAGAGACCGACCTCAATGTCGAGAATGTCCGCCTCGCTTTTGGTCATGGCCTCACCTGGGCACCAGCTTGGCGATGGATGCCAGCAGGACGTCGATGTCCACCGGCTTGGAGACATAGTCGTCGGCACCGGCCTCCAGGCATTTTTCCCGGTCTCCCGCCATGGCCTTGGCCGTCAGGGCGATGACGGGCAAGGCGCGGAACCGTTCCAACTTGCGGATCTGGCGGGTCGCTTCATAGCCGTCCATGCCGGGCATCATGATGTCCATCAGCACCACATCCACCGCCGCCGCCTGGTTCAATTGATCGAGGGCGGTCTGGCCGTCCTGAGCCATCAGGACGCGAAAGCCCTTCTGGCGCAGGACCTTGGACAGGGCAAAGGTGTTGCGCATGTCATCGTCGACGACCAGCACAACGGGACCATCGGAGGCATCGCCCTTCTGCAATCCGCGCAGCAGGCGTTGCTGGGCGTCGGGCAAGCGGGCCTGGACGCTATGGAGAAACAGGGTGACCTCGTCGAGCAAACGGTCGGGCGACCGGGCGCCCTTGATGACGATGGAGTCGGTATATTCCCGAAGGGAAAAGGTGTCGGTTTCGGACAGCTCGCGCGCCGAGTAGACCACGATCGGGGGAACCGGCAGGTTTTCTTCGGTGCAGCGTTTGAGCAGGCTATGCCCATCCAGACCGGGGAGACCGAGGTCGAGGATCATGCAGTCGTAGGGCGCATCGTCGCGCAGGCGGGCAATGGCCTCCTCGCCGGTGGGTGCCTCGACGATCTCCAAGTGTTCGGCGGCCAACAACGACCTGACCGCTTTTCGGGTTCCGGCGTCGTCTTCGACCAGCAGCAGGCGACGCGTGCCCGGTGAGGCGAAGTGGTGAATGCGGTCGAAAGCCTGGGCGATTTGTTCCTTGGTCACCGGCTTGGTGAAGAACCCCACTGCCCCGATCTCCAGCCCTCGCCGGCTGGCATCCGTTGCCGACATGAAATGGACGGGGATGTGGCGCGTTTCCGAATGCTTCTTCAACTGCTCCATGACCGTCCAGCCGTCCATGCCGGGCAGGCTGATGTCGAGCACGACGCCGGTCGGACGATATTGGCGGGCCAGACCGATTCCGGTCGGCCCCTCCTGTGCCACCAGACACTTGAACCCCTGCTTGCGGGCGGCGTCGCGAACGATGCGAGCGAAGGCGACATCATCCTCAATGATGAGGATTGTCTCATCCTTGGGCGAAAGGTCGTCGCGGTCGTCGTCGCATTTCAGGGCGGCGGCGTATGGCAGCGGCGAGGCTGACGGCACGGCCGGCATCGGGGTGGGAAGGGGCGAGGCCGGGGCTATGGCGCGCTCGGCGTGGCTGGCTTCAAGCGGCAGGGTCAGGGTGAAGACACTGCCGCGGCCGACCGTGCTCTCCACCGCCACATCGCCGCCGAGGAACTGGGCCAGCTTGCGCGAAATGGTCAGGCCGAGTCCTGTACCGCCGAAACTGCGGCTGGTACTGCCGTCAACCTGCTCGAATGCCACGAACACCCGTTCCAGCTTGTCGGCCGGAATGCCGATGCCGGTATCGGCCACATCAATGGCCAGCATCCCGGCCGAGGCGTCGCGAACGGTGACGGTGACGCCTCCGGCCTCTGTGAATTTCAGGGCGTTGCCGACCAGATTGTTGATGATCTGGTCAAGTTTGCCTGAATCAGTGCGGATCGCCGCCGGCAGGTTGTCTTCGACCGTCACCTGAAGGGAGAGGTGCTTGGCTTCAGCCAGCCGGTTGAAACGGCGGGTCAGGGATTGAGCGAAATCGGCCAGCGGCAATTCCGACAGATCCACGACCATCTTGCCGGCCTCGACTTTCGAGATGTCGAGGATGTCGTTGATCAACCGCAGCAGATGGGTGCCGCTATCGGAAATG
>DATGZW010000159.1:0-2318 GCA_035297005.1 Patescibacteria group bacterium | reverse complement strand
GCTGTCGCTGGGCGATGCCCTGCTGACCGCCACCGCCTATGACGAAGCCAAGGTGACCTATGAGCAAGCCGCCCTGCGCGACAAAACCGGCGTCGCGGCGCTGATCGGGCTGGGCCGCGTGGCCCTGCGCCAGCACCGCCCGCAAGAGGCCGAACCGCAGTTCCAGGCGGCCTTGGCGCTCTCTCCGGCCAACATCGCCGCGCGCAACGGCATCGCCGTCGCCTATGACTTCGAAGGCCGCCACGCCGAGGCCGAGGCGCTGTACCGCGACATGCTGCGCGAACATCCCGACAACAACACCGCGCGGATCAACCTGGGTCTGTCCCTGGCCTTCCAGGACCGCTATTCCGAATCGGTCGATACCTTGCTCGACGCCAGTTCGGCTCCTAACGCCCCGGTCGAGGCGCGCCACAATCTGGCTTTGGCCTATGGCATGGGTGGCAACATCGGAGCCGCCGAGGAAATCGCCCGCATCGACCTCAACGCCACCGCCGTGCAAGGCAATACCGAATTCTACCGCGAATACGGCACCCACGCCCTGCCGGTCGTGGTGAAGGAAAAGCCATGAAGCGGTTGTGGCGGAACTGCCGCGGCACCACCGCGATCGAGTTCGCCCTGCTGGGGCCGTACATCATCATGCTGTTCCTGGCGACCCTGGATATCGGCCGGCTGATGGTGATCCAAACCAGCCTGGAGGCGGCGGCGCGCGTCGCCTCGCGCTATGCCACCACGACCACCGCCCAAGCCCTGGCCACGACGACCCGCGACGCCCAAATCCAAGCTCAGATTACCGCCGCCCTGGACCCTTGGGTCAACACCTCGACGCTGGTGATCACCAAACTCGTCTATCCCGCCTTCAACGAGATCGGGCAGCCGGAACCCTATACCGATGTCGGAAATGTCGGCCATTACGTGCAGGGCGATCCTTACACCGACGTCAACGGCAACGGCCAATGGGATGCCGATATGGGAGCCGCGGGCGATGGCGGGGCCGGCTCCATCGTCGTCTATAAGCTGTCGGTCAACACCACCTTGTGGACCCCGATCCTGTTCCCCTTGGTCTCCAGCAGCACCGGGACGAACGGCGTCTATACCCATACCGCCCAGATGGTCATTCAGAACGAGCCATGATGAATCTCCGCCCCTGCTTTCTTACCCGCTTTCTGCGCGACCGGCGCGGCGTTGCCGCCATCGAGGCAGCCATTTATCTGCCCGCTTTGCTCGCCATCCTTCTGGGATTCTTCGACCTTTATCACTTCCTGATGATCACCCAACGGATCGAGCGCACCGCCGCCTCGACCGCCGATCTGGTGGCGCGCAATCCGGGCGGCACTTCCGGGCTGACCAACAACAATAGCCTGACCAACACCACCGACATCGCCACCTTTTTCGCCGCCGCCCAGCAATTGGCCTATCCGATCACCGACCTGACCTCGGCGGGTCGGGTGATCATCACCTATGTCACCAATGTGTCCGGCACCCCCACCATTCAGTGGCAGTGCTTCGGGCCTTACAAGACCGTCAACACCAACCTGTCCAGCCAGATCGGCTCGACCGGAGGAACCCCGACCCTGCCGACCGGTCTGCCGATGGGCGTCGGCGACGGCACCATCGCCGTCGAGGTCTATTACGCCTTCAATCCCTTTTCCATATCGAAGGGCTTTGTCTCGTCCAGCCTGAGCAGCCCGACCACCATCTACAAACGCTTCTTTTATCGCCCGCGCCTGCTTGGGGTCATCGCCATGACCCCGGCACCGCCCTGCTGAAAGCCGCCGCCATGCCCAAGAGCACGTTCAGCGCCGCTTGGTTGATCCGCTTTTCCGGCCGTCTGTACCGGGAAGACGACGGAGGCTTGTCGGCCATCGTCGGCTTCACCTTGCCGATCATGCTGTTGCTAATGGCAGGAGCGGTTTATGCGACTCAAAACTTCATGGCCCAGTCCCGCGCCAGCTATGCCATGGATTCGGCTGTGCTGGCCGCCGGCAAGGTCTTGGGCACCGAGACCTCGGCTCAGATGCAGGCGGATGCCCAGGCCTATTTCAGCGTCAATCTCAACGCCACGTCGCTGGGGCTGTCTGCGACGCCAACCTTGACCATGACCGTCACGCCCAGCACCGGAACACCGCTTTCCGTCACCCTGTCCACAACGGTGCCAGCAGTCTCGCCGCTGCTGCCCGGTCTGACGCAAACCTCGTACAACGCCACCGCCACCGCCACCCGCACCTTGACCGGAACCGAACTGGCGCTGGTGCTCGACAACACCGGGTCGATGGCCGATGGCAGCCCGAGCAAGATTTCCGCGCTGATTTCAGCCGCCA
>DATGZW010000158.1:0-5369 GCA_035297005.1 Patescibacteria group bacterium | reverse complement strand
GCTGGTGCGCGGCGTCGACCGCCGCGTCGCCGAGGAGCGCATCAACGCCGAAGCCGCCGTCCAGCGCGAGATCGGCGACATCGTGCGCGGCTTCGCCGCCATGGACGACGCCTATCTGGCCGCCCGCATCGAGGACATCCGCGAAGTCGGCCGCCGCTTGGTGCGCAACCTCACCAAGACGCCGTACAAGCCGTTCTCGCTGCTGCCCAAAGACGCGGTGATCCTGGCCGAGGAGCTATCGCCCGCCGACACCGCTCTTCTCGACCCCCACACCGTCGCCGGCATGGCCACCGTGCTGGGCGGCGCCGCCAGTCATACCGCCATCATGGCGCGATCGTTGGGATTGCCGGCGGTGGTCGGCATGACCGGGGTGATCGGCGGCATCCAGCCAGGCGTGCCGGTGATCATCGACGGCAGTGAAGGCCGGGTGATTCTTAACCCGTCGGAAGACACGTTGTGCTTCTACCGCAAGAAGCGGGCAGAATTCCTGCGCCTGCGCCGCGAATTGCATCGCCTGCGCAAGGTGCCTGCGGTCACCCTCGACGGTGCGGAAATCACCTTGCAGGCCAATCTGGAGCTGCCCGCCGAGATCGACGGAGTGCTGGCTTCGGGCTGTTCGGGGGTCGGCCTGCTGCGCAGCGAGTTCCTCTATATGAACCGCCCCGATTTGCCGACCGAGGAACAGCAATACGAGGTGCTGCGCGATCTGGTGCTGAAGCTCGATGGCCGCGTGCTGACCATCCGCACCCTGGATGCCGGCGGCGACAAGCATGCTCCGGCGCTGGGCAATTTCGGCGGCACCAATCCGGCCTTGGGCCTGCCCGCCATCCGCCTGAGCCTGAAGCGCCCGGAAATCCTGGAAGCCCAACTGGCCGCCATCCTGCGCGCCGGGGCGCATGGCCCGGTGCGGATCCTGCTGCCGATGGTCTGCGCCGTCGATGAATTGCTGGCGGTGCGCGCCGCCCTGGATGTGGTGGTACGAAGGCTCAAGCGCCGCCATGTCGCCTTCGCCAACCCGCTGCCCCCCGTCGGCACCATGATCGAAGTCCCCGGCGCTGCTTTGGCCGCCGACGCCCTGGCTTGGCATTCCGACTTCTTCGCCATCGGCACCAACGACCTGACGCAGTATACTTTGGCCATCGATCGCGCCGACGAATCGGTGGCGCATCTGTACAATCCGCTACATCCGGCGGTGCTGCGGCTGATTCAGTTCGCCGCCGAAGCCGCTCTTCGGGCGCGCATCTCTGTCAGCGTCTGCGGCGAAATCGCCGGAGACCCGCGCTATACGGCGCTGTTGCTGGGATTGGGCATCCGTGATTTGTCGATGTCGGCGACCAATATTCCGCGCGTCAAGCAACGCATCCGCAATCTGGATTTGGTCGCCGCGACGCGTCGTGCCCGCGTCATTATGGATCAATCGGATTCGACGAAAATCGGGCAGTTACTTGATGATTTCAACAGCAGCAGCGGCTAAGCCAGCCAACGGATAGTTGCTCCGGCGCGCTCTCACTGATATACGCCGTCAAACGGTCCACCCAGGAGCCTCTTCATGACGTTTACCGATTTCAAAGTTGCCGACCTCTCGCTGGCCGATTGGGGCCGCAAAGAAATTCGCATTGCCGAGACCGAGATGCCGGGCCTGATGGCTCTGCGCGCCGAATTCGGCGAGTCCAAGCCGCTCAAGGGCGCCCGTATCGTCGGCTCCTTGCACATGACCATTCAGACCGCCGTGCTGATCGAGACCCTGGTTGACCTGGGCGCGTCCATCCGCTGGTCGTCGTGCAACATTTTCTCGACCCAGGACCAGGCCGCCGCCGCCATCGCCGCCGCCGGCATCCCCGTCTTCGCCTGGAAGGGCGAGACCGAGGAAGAGTTCTGGTGGTGCATCGAGCAGACCCTGCGCGGTCCCGATGGCTGGACTCCGAACATGATCCTGGACGATGGCGGCGACGTCACCCAGGTCGTGCACGAAAAGTATCCCGAGATGCTGAAGGACATTCGCGGCATCTCCGAGGAGACCACCACCGGCGTGCATCGTCTCTATGAGATGGCCAAGGCCGGCACCCTGCTGGTCCCCGCGATCAACGTCAACGATTCGGTCACCAAGTCGAAGTTCGACAACCTGTATGGCTGCCGCGAGTCGCTGGTCGACGGCATCAAGCGCGCCACCGATGTCATGATCGCCGGCAAGGTCGCCGTGGTCGCCGGCTTCGGCGATGTGGGCAAGGGCTCGGCCGCCAGCCTGCGCACCCAGGGCGCCCGCGTCCTGATCACCGAAATCGATCCGATCTGCGCGTTGCAGGCGGCGATGGAAGGCTATCAGGTCACCACCATGGAAGACGCCGCTCCTCAGGGCGACATCTTCGTGACCTGCACCGGCAATGTCGACATCATCACCATCGACCACATGCGGGCGATGAAGGATCGGGCGATCGTCTGCAACATCGGTCACTTCGACAGCGAAATCCAGATTGCCAGCTTGCGGAACTACAAGTGGCACAACGTCAAGCCGCAGGTCGACGAGGTCGAGTTCCCCGACGGCAAGCGTCTGATCATTCTGGCCGAAGGCCGTCTGGTCAATTTGGGCTGCGCCACCGGCCACCCCAGCTTCGTCATGTCGGCCAGCTTCACCAATCAGGTGCTGGCGCAGATCGAGCTGTGGAACCACGCCGAGAACTACGAGCGTAAGGTCTACGTCCTGCCGAAGTCGCTGGACGAGAAGGTCGCCCGCCTGCACTTGGAAAAGATCGGCGTCAAGCTGAGCACCTTGACCAAGGCCCAGGCCGACTACATCTCGGTGCCGCAGGAAGGTCCGTACAAGCCGGACACCTACCGCTACTAAGCACATCGCCTTCGCGCGAGTTCGGGCGCCCCGGCCGGCAACGGCCGGGGCGCTTGTGTTTTGCGCGCCGCACGGGCAGGCTGAGCCAGCCTCAGGAGACCGGACCTCCGGATGACGGACCATCGCCATAAACCACCCCAACCGAGATTGACCGCCCCATGGCGGCAGGCGCTTTCCTATGCGGGCGTCCTCGCTTTGCTGCCGGCACAGGCCGCTCTGGCCCAAAGCGTAGCCGAGCGGGCCGAGGATCCAACCGCTCTGGCGATCGGCGCGGTGGTTCTGGTCGGCCTGATCTTCCTGCCCATCGTGCTGTGGCTACGCCGTCAGCTGCGCCAAGCGGTGGAGGAGGTTTTGCGCCTGGACACCGAACGGGCGCGGCTGGGGGAAATCCTCGCCGCCGCCCCCGATGGTTTCTATCGCTGGAACCTGTCGGCTGACGGCGGCGTCATCTCCGAACATTGCTCGCGCCGGCTGGCAGTGCTGCTGGGGTTGTATAGCGGCACCACGGCCAGCTATGCCGATGTCCGCGCCAGCTTCGCCAGCGATGCCGCCGAGGCGCTGGAAGCGGCGGTCACCCAGCTCAATCAGAACGGCGCCGGCTTCGAGTTGGAGCTGTCCTTACGCGACGGCCATCGCCGCGTGCTGGTGGTCGGCAGCCACGCCGCCGACGACGAGGGCCGCCCGCTGGCCGCCGTGCTGTGGATGCGCGACGTCACCGAAGGAGCGACGGCGGTGGACCGGCTCTCGGTGGAAACCCGAGACCTGTCGGCCGAACGCGACCGCCTGACGGCTTTGCTCAATGCGCTGCCGCTGCCGGTGTGGCTGCGAGACGGCGATTTGGCCCTGGTGTCGTGCAACCAGGCCTATGCCCGCGCCGTCGATGCCCCCTCGCCCGCCGACGCCGTCGAGGCCGGAGCCGAACTGGTCCCCGCCGCCGTGCTGCGCGAGGCCCGCGCTTTGGCCGCCCGCGCCCGCGCCTCTGGCCTGCCGCGTAGCGAAAGCTTCCATCTGGTGATGGCCGGCGCCCGCCGTCTGGTCGAGATCACCGAAGCCCCTCTGCCCAGCGGCGATGCCGACGGCTTGCTGACCGTCGGCATGGCCATCGACCACACCCGCCAGGAAGAGCTGCAAAGCCAGGTCGAACGCCACGTCGCCGCCCATGCCGAGGTGTTGGAGAACCTGGGCACCGCCATCGCCATCTTCTCCACCGATACCCGGCTGACCTTCTTCAACACCGCGTTCAGCCTGTTGTGGCGGCTGGAAGCCGATTGGCTGTCGACCCAGCCCAATTACGGCGCCGTGCTCGACGTGTTGCGCGACCATCGCCGCCTGCCCGAAGTGGCCGATTACCGCGCCTATAAGGAAGAGGAACTGCGCCGATTCACCTCGCTGCTGGAAGCGCGCGAAGACCTTTTGCACCTGCCCGACGAGCGCACCCTGCGCCGCGTGGTCTCGGCGCATCCCTTCGGCGGCCTGCTGTTCACCTATGAGGACGTCACCGACGCCCTGGCCCTGGAGCGCTCGCACAACACCTCGCTGGCCGTCCATCGCGAAACCTTGGACAATCTGCACGAAGGCGTCGCGGTGTTCTCCTCGGATGGCCGGCTGCGGCTGTCCAACCCCGCCTATGGCCGGGTGTGGCGGCTCACCGCCGAGGAACTGGCCGGCGAGCCGCATATCGCCGAACTGGTCGAGCGTCACCACGACTTCTTCACCACCGCCGCCGATTGGACGGCGGTGCGCGACGGCATGCTAGCGCTGTTTAGCGAGCGCGTGCCCCGGCATGGCCGCATCGAACGTTCGGACGGCTCGATCCTCGATTACGCTTCGGTGCCGCTGCCCGATGGCGCGGTGCTGACGACCTGGCTCGATGTCAGCGATTCGGCGCGGGTGGAACGGGCCTTGCGCGAACGCAACGACGCCCTGGCCGCCGCCGACCGCCTGAAAAGCGAGTTCATCGCCAATGTCAGCGCCGAAGTGCGCACGCCGCTAACCACCATCCTGGGCTTCGCCGAGATGCTCACGCACGAGTATTTCGGCAAACTCAACCCCCGCCAGCACGACTATGCACGCGGCATCCACGAGGCCGGCGACTATCTGCTGCATGTCATCAGCGACATCCTCGACCTTGCCACCATCGAGGCCGGACAGATGCGCCTCAACCTCAACGCCGTCGATGTGCATGCGATGCTGACCGGGGTGTTGCAGTTGACCCGCGAGCGGCTGCGCGAGAAGCAGTTGGTGCTGAATTTCGATTGTCCGCTCGACATCGGCTGGATGGTCGCCGATGACCGCCGGGTGCGTCAGGTGCTGTTCAACCTGCTGTCCAACGCCGTCAAGTTCACTCCGGTCAACGGCCAGATCACCTTGGCGGCGATGCGCGACGGCGAGGAAATCCTGTTCACCGTCGCCGACACCGGGCGCGGCATTCCCGCCGAGGAGCAGGACCGCGTGTTCGGCAGCTTCGTCCGCAGCAATCGCGGCGAAGCAAGCCCCAGCGGGGCGGGCAGCCCCAGCGGTGCCGGAT
>DATGZW010000157.1:0-8873 GCA_035297005.1 Patescibacteria group bacterium | reverse complement strand
ATCGTCATGGGCGGCTTCCGCAAGCTGGAACTGGCGCTGCCGCACCAGACCTTGCTGCACCTGTCATTATCCTATGCGCGCGACCGCGTTCCTTCGGCCGATGAAATTCGCGGTCACATGAAGGTGCATGGCTTCGATGTCTCGCACTGGGGATTCCACCTTTCGGAGGGAGGCCACAGCTTCGAGTATGATTTGATCTTGCAGGCAACCACGGCGTACAGCGTCAATGACTTGGTGACCGATCTGTCCCAGGCCGAAGGGTTGAGTGAGTTCCGCCTGTCCCCATCGCGGAACTGACCCGGCTGCCGGTTACTTGGGGTTGCTTTTGGTGTCGTCGTCCTGGAACGGGATGTTGCCCCAGCTTTCGGTTTTGGCCTTGTTCTTCGGCCAATAGGCCCACAGCACGATGCCGGTGAAGAACACCGCAACCCAAACGATCCAAAATGAGCGTATAATCTGCATTAGCGTGTCTGATGTCATGAAATAGGCTCCTTGGTGTCGATAGGGCGGCGAGTGTAGCGACCTGAACGGCCGGAGCAAAGGGCAGGATTGTGGTTATTGTATGAAACCGCCAGATCGGGGCGAATATATACATTTTCCAGGGTGATTGCTCATGCTGCTATGCATTTTGTGCATAGCCATATACCACCGCATTGCAGCATACTCCCCGCAGTGCAGCAATCGGGGAGGTTGAGATGTCGATGGGTTCGGACAAGCTTCAGCAGCGCATCGCTTCTTTGGCACATAAGGAAGCTTGGTATCGCCATCAAGGGCTTCCCGATATCGCCACTCGCCTGTCGGCGTTGCGGGCGGAATGCGAGCATGAACTGCGCTGGGCCAACCTGCGCGGCGACGGCGAGGGGCTTCTGGTCGCCTGATTTGTCTTCAGAGCCTGGGGGCGGCCAAGCCCCCGGCTCCGCGTTTCCCAACTCAGCGCGGCGGAATCGAATAGGTTCCGGTCACATGCGCCACCGGTTCGACGCCATCGACCGAATAGAGCGTAACCTCGCCGACCGCTAGGCGTTTTCCCAATTTCAAGATGCGCCCTTCGGCCAGGACATCGGCCGGGCCGGGTTTGCGCAGGAAATTGATGCCCAGATTGGTGGTTACCGCCAATTCCACCGGCCCGATCAATCCCAGCACCACCGCATAAAGAGCGACGTCAGCCAAAGCCATCAAAGCCGGTCCAGCCACGGTGCCGCCGGGCCGCATCAGGCCCGGATTGAAGTGCATCCGCAGGCTGGCGGTGCCGGCGCCGATGGCTTGGGTGCGGATGCCGAACAGTTCCACCAGGGGCAAATGCTCCTCGATCAGGGCTTGGAAGGCGTCGACCGAAATCTTGGGCATTGGGACAATTCTCCATGCGGATGATGGCGCTCAGTCTAGCAGAGAACTATGCTACGACAAATGTCTATGCCATCCACTCTCGACCAAGGTGAGGCTGTCGATAGGCTGTTACCTAACCAACGCCCAGATGTTATTTGTTAGTTCGATATTGTAGTAAGTACCCACAACGTATTCGCGGGTGTGATGTGTTCATCATTGCTCCGTAGATAGAAAATGATGGGGAATTTGCTATGAGTCGAGTTGCTCTTGTTACCGGCGGCACCAGAGGTATCGGCAAGGCCATTTCCATTGAGCTGAAAAACGCGGGCTATCGCGTGGTTGCCAATTATTTCGGCAATACCGAAGCCGCCAAGCAGTTCACCGAAGAAACCGGCATTCCTGCCTATCGCTTCGACGTCTCCAACTATTCCGAAGTGGAAGCAGCCATCCAGAAGATCACCGCCGAGGTTGGTCCGGTGGAAATCGTCGTCAACAACGCCGGCATCACCCGCGATACCCCGTTGCACCGCATGGGCTATGAGCAGTGGGAAGAGGTGATTCACACCAACCTCACCTCTTGCTTCAACACCTCGCGTGCCGTCATCGATTCGATGCGCGACCGGGGGTTTGGCCGCATCATCAATATCGGCTCGCTGAACGGTCAGGCCGGTCAATATGGTCAGGTCAACTATGCCGCCGCCAAGTCGGGCATCCACGGCTTCACCAAGGCCTTGGCCCAGGAAGGCGCGGCTAAGGGCATCACCGTCAACGCCATCGCCCCCGGTTATGTCGATACCGAGATGGTGCGTCTGGTCCCCGCCGAGGTGTTGAAGAAGATCATCGCCAAGATCCCCGCCGGTCGTTTGGGCCATGCCGAGGACATCGCGCGCGGCGTGCTGTTCCTGGTGGCCGATGGCGCCGACTTCATCACCGGCTCGACGCTGTCGATCAACGGCGGCCATCACATGTATTGATACCTGCCGCCCCCTGCCTCGGGGTGGGGCAGGGGGCATCTTTGGGAATTTCCCCTATCATCTTGTGGATATTGGGCGAAAGTGTGATAGTCGCGGGGCGCCCCTGCTTGAAAGGTGGTTCCGTGGCCTGCGACTTCGCCGCCCATATGGCTCGTACCATGGCGGTCTCCGTGGTGATGTTGCTGTCGTTGGGGTTGATCTCCGCCGGCGCCGTTCCCATGGCGGCACCCGATGACGACGCGGCGGGCTTCGCCTGCGCCAGTCATTTCCCCGCCGCCGAGCGCGCGCAGGGGATTCCCAGCGGCCTGCTGTCCTCGATTGCACAGGTCGAATCGGGCGTGAATCCCTGGGCCATCAACGCCGAAGGCGAGGGGCATATCTTCGCCACCAAGGCCGAAGCCATCGCCGAAGTGCGCCGCTTGCAGGCGTCGGGGGTGCGCAGCATCGATGTCGGCTGCATGCAGATCAACCTGAAATACCACCCCACAGCCTTTGCCTCGCTGGATGAGGCATTCGACCCGGCGCATAACGTCGCCTATGCCGCGCGCTTCCTGCACGATCTTCAGGAAACCTCGGAATCCTGGGATGACGCGGTGGCCCGCTACCATTCGGGCGATCAGGTGTTGGGTGGCGATTACCGGCAAAAGGTCATGGCGGCATGGAGCGGCGGCCCGTTGCCGGTCGGCGTCGGTGGTGGCCCGCGTCGAACCTCCGCGCTGCGGGCTATGCCGACGATCCGGATCAGCCAAGCGCTGATGATTGGCGTGGAAAAGGTGCGTACCGCGCATGGAACCGTCCGCCTGTACCGCCCGCCGCCGCTTCAAGCGACGG
Source organism: Patescibacteria group bacterium (assembly GCA_035297005.1). Lineage (GTDB taxonomy): Bacteria > Pseudomonadota > Alphaproteobacteria > Rhodospirillales > Magnetospirillaceae > DATGZW01. The sequence goes on along the minus strand of DATGZW010000157.1, from coordinate 5,742 downwards.
CCAAATCCTCTACCCCGGCTCCGATGCGAGTAGCCCAGCTCAATACCGGCAGCGGCCACCTGATTATCATCGGTCATCGGCGGCGGTATTAGGAAGGCTGGGAACCCCTCAGGCCATGATGGATGGCTTGGCGCGGTTGTTTCCTGTGCGGGCGATCACTTCGGCTCGCCGAGTACCGGCGTATGGTGGCGTTACAGTTCATCCCAGGAAGAACATGTCATGCGCCAGATTGTGGGTCCGCTCGTGGTCGCCGGCCTTGCTCAATGGATGGCGTTGGGATGGTGGAGCGTCGTCGATGGGGTGTCGGTGAACATCTCGCTGGCGATCATGTTTCACCAACTGTTCGGCCTTGACCCCAGGGTCGCTTGGGATCCGGCGCAGCGCCTGCTGAGCGCGTTCCTGGAGCTGTCGCCGGGGACCGTCTTCCTGGCCATCGCCGGCTATCTGTGGGCGCGTTCGAAGCTGGCCCGGCTGGTGGTCGAAAGCCGACGCCAGCGTCATGTGGAACGGCAACGGCCGGCTTAAAGGCCAGAGAACCGCTCCATCCCCAAACCGTCCATGTTGATGTCGGGTTCGCAGCCAGAGATGATGTCGGCCAAAACCTTGCCCGAGCCGCAGCTCATGGTCCAGCCCAAGGTGCCGTGGCCGGTGTTGAGGAACAGGTTCGGCACCGTCGAGCGCCCCAGGATCGGCACCGAATCGGGGGTGACAGGCCGCAAGCCGGCCCATAGCTCGGCCCCGTCGTAATCGCCGGCATGCGGGAACAGCGCGCGGGCCTGGGTGACGATGGCCTGGGCGCGGGCCGGTGTCATGTCGGTGTTCCAGCCCGCCAGTTCGGCGGTGCCGGCGCAGCGCAGGCGGTCGCCCAAGCGGCTATAGACCATCTTGTGCTCGTCGTCGGTGATGCTGACCGTCGGTGCGCCGGTTTCGTCGCCGACCGCCAAGGTGGCGGAATAGCCCTTGGCCGGATAGATCGGCAGGCGGATGTTGAACTGGGTGGCCAGCCGCGGGCTCCAGCTGCCCAAGGCCAGCACGGCGGCGTCGGGGCGGAAGCGGCCTTTGTCGGTGGCGACGCCGGCCAGCCGCCCGGCCTCCATCTCCAGACCGATGATGGTGGTGTCGTAGTGGAAGGTCACTCCGCGCGCGGCGCAGAGCGCAGCCAGACGCTGGGTGAACAGATGGGCGTCGCCGGATTCGTCATCGGGGGTGAAGATGGCTCCAGCCAGTTGCGGATGCACGTCGGCCAGCGCCGGTTCGACCGACAGCGCCTCGTCGGGAGTCTTGACCAGACGCGGCAGGCCCAACCCGGTCATCAACTCGGCGGCCCCGACCGCATGGCCGAACTCCTGCGGGTCGCGGTAGACATGCAGGATACCCAGGGTTTTTTGGTCGTAGTCGATGCCGGTTTCGGCGCGCAGCTCCTGCAGGCAGGCGCGCGAATAGACGGCGACGCGCAAGGTGCGGTGGGTGTTGGTGCGGGCATGCGCGGCGGTGCAGTTGAGCAGGAAGCGCGCCCCCCACACCCACAGCGCCGGATCCCAGCGGCGCCAGCGGAACACCAGCGGCGCGTCTTCGTGGCCCATCCATTTTAGGGCGTGCAGCGGAGTGGCGGGGTTGGCCCAGGGTTCGGCGTGGCAGGGCGAAATCTGGCCGCCATTGGCGAAGCTGGTTTCCAGTCCGGCCCCCGGCTGACGGTCGATCACCGACACCTCATGGCCGGCTTTCGCCAGATACCACGCCGTGGTGACGCCGATGACGCCCGCACCCAGAACCAGAACCCTCACGACCGACCCACTCCGGGAAGATAGATGGAAGGCGCCCTATATAGCGCGCTCCGGCTTGCGAGGCCAGCCGTCCTCGCCGTTTTGCCGAGGATGTGGATTTTTCGCGCGCTTGGGGTTGCGCCGCGTCGAACGAGGTTTACCCTTATGAAGAGGAGCCCAACGAACGGAGCCGCCCAGTGACCTGCCTGCTGTCGGTCAAGGAGATGTACGCCGCCGACGCTGCCGCCATTGCTGGCGGAGTGTCGGGGCTCGCCTTGATGGAGGCGGCGGGGTGGCAAGTGGCGCGGGCCATCCGTCAGCGATTCGCTCCGCGCCCGGTGGCGGTGCTGTGTGGGCCGGGTAACAATGGCGGCGACGGCTTCGTCGTGGCGCGGCTGCTGCAAGGCTGGGGTTGGCCGGTGCGGCTGTCGCTGCTGGGCGATGTCGAGCGCTTACGCGGCGACGCGGCGGCGATGGCGGCCCGCTGGCGCGGGGCGGTGCATCCGCTGGACTCTATAAGCCTCGACGGTGCGGCGCTGGTGGTCGATGCGCTGTTCGGCGCGGGGCTGACGCGGCCTCTCGACGGTGTGGCGCGGAGGGTGGTTGAAGCCATCTTGGCCCGTTGTTTGGATGTGGTCGCCGTCGATGTGCCCAGCGGTGTCGATGGCGATAGCGGGCAGGTGCTCGGCGTGGCCCCGCAGGCGCGGCTGACCGTGACCTTCTTCCGCCCCAAGCCGGGGCATGCGCTGTTGCCGGGGCGCTTGCTGTGCGGCGAGTTGGTGGTCGGCGATATCGGCATTCCGCCGAGCGTTCTCGAACCCATTGCCCCGCGCTGTGCGCTCAACACGCCCGCCTTATGGGCCGACCGCTTCCCCTGGCCGCAGCCAGAGGGCCATAAATACGCACGCGGCCATCTGCTGGTCTGCGGCGGCTCCACCATGACCGGGGCGGCGCGGCTGGCGGCTTTGGCGGGGCGGCGGGCCGGGGCAGGGCTGGCGACCATCGCCGCGCCCGACGAGGCTTTGGCGGTCTATCGCGCCGACCAGCCCGGCACCATCGTCCAATCGCTGACCGCCTGGGATTCCTTGCTGGCCGATCCGCGCAAGAACGCGGCGGTGATCGGCCCTGGCCTGGGAGTGGGCGAGGCGACACGGCGGCTCGTCCTGTCGGCGCTGGCGGCGGGCAAGGCCTGCGTGCTCGACGCCGATGCGCTGACTAGCTTTGGCAGTGATCCCTCGACGTTATGGGCGGCTGGCGGCTTGCCGGTGTTGACGCCGCATGACGGTGAATATCCCCGGCTGTTCCCGTATCAAGGCGACCGCCTGACGCGGGCGCGCCGCGCCGCGGCGGACAGCGGCGCGGTGGTCTTGCTCAAAGGCCCCGACACCGTCATTGCCGCCCCCGATGGGCGCGCGGCGATCTGCGTCAATGCCCCGCCCAGTCTGGCGACCGGCGGTTCGGGCGACGTGCTGGCGGGCATCATCGGAGGCCTGTTGGCGCAAGGCATGACGGGTTTCGAGGCCGCCTGTGCCGCCGCTTGGATTCATGGCGATGCTGCTCAACGCTTCGGTTCGGGCTTGATCGCCGAAGACCTTATTGCCACTCTGCCTGCCGTGTGGAGCGGCCTTGAACCGATTATCCTCAACCTCAATTCGTCCGCGAGGGGGCCATGGAAGACAGCAAACAAGCACTCACCGTGACGCAAAGCGTCGGCCAAGGCCTGTTGGGCCGGTTGAAGAACTTCCGCAACGTGTGGCGCGATATCGCCTCGTCGTTGGGAGCGCCGGTGCGCATCGCCCCGGAACTGCCCGCCGATGACGCCGAGATTCTGCGGGCGCAGATGCGCGACTGCCTGCTGGGACGCGGAGGCGAAGTGTCGGCGCGGGCGCGCGCGGCGGCGCTGGGGCGATCCTATCTGGCTTTGAACGAAGAGGGACGGCGGCGCTTCTTGCGCATCCTGGCCGACGAGTTTGGCACCGACCGCGCCCAGGTCGATGCGGCCATGGGGAAGGTCGCCGCCACCACCAGCCCCGCCGACCGCCTTGCCGCCGAGGAAGCCTTGCGCAGCGCCCTGGAAAGCCCCCGGCTGCGCCTGCTGACCCAGTTCAACGGCCTGCCTGAAGGCGTCAAGTTCCTCGTCGACATGCGGGCCGAGCTGCTGGGGCTGGTCAAAAACGATCCCTCGATGGCGGCGCTGGAAAGCGATCTGAAGGATCTGCTGGGCAGTTGGTTCGATGTCGGTTTCCTCGAATTGCAGCGCATCACCTGGCGATCTCCGGCGGTGGTGCTGGAAAAGATCATCGCCTATGAAGCGGTGCATGCGATCCAGGGCTGGCAGGATCTGAAGAACCGTCTCGATTACGATCGCCGGCTCTATGCCTTCTTCCACCCACGCATGCCCGACGAGCCGCTGATCTTCGTCGAGGTGGCGCTGGTCAAGGGGATGGCCGGCAATGTCCTTGATTTGCTGGACGAAAGCGCCCCGGTCGAAGATCCGCTAAAGGCCGACACGGCGATCTTCTATTCGATTAACAACGCCCATAAAGGCTTGGTCGGCATCAGTTTCGGCAACTTCCTCATCAAGCGGGTGGTCGATAGCCTGTCGCATGAGTTCCCCAACCTGAAGACCTTCGCCACCCTGTCGCCGGTACCCGGCTTCCGCGCTTGGTTGGATGGCCGCTTGGCCGCGGGCGAGGCGCATTTGCTGACCCCCGCCGAGCATCGCCTGCTGGCAGGATTGATGACCCAGGGGCTGGGCGCCAAGGGCAGCCTGAAAGCGCTGCTGACCACGGCATGGCAGGAGGACACCACCACCGCCGAGCAACTGCGCGGGCCGCTGATGCGCCTGTGCGCGCGCTATTTGATGGAGAAGCGCAAGGGCGGCGGACGGGCGCTTGATCCAGTGGCGCATTTTCACCTGTCCAACGGCGCTCGCCTGGAGCGGCTGAACTGGCTGGCCGACACTTCGCCCAAGGGCATGGCGCAGTCGGCGGGGATGATGATCAATTATTTGTACAAATTGTCCGACATCGAAGCCAACCACGAAGGCTACACCGGCCAAGGCAAGATCGTCGCCTCGACGGGGCTGAAGGCTTTGCTGAAGGAATGAAGTCGGAAAAGGGGACAGGAAAAATCTGTAAATCGTCGTGGCCGGGCGTGCCGCTTTCGCGGCGTGGATACCCGCGACAAGCGCGGGCATGACGGTAAATAGTTGTTGTTTCGGTGTGCGCAACTACCCCGCGTCGTGGCCGGGACAAGCCTGGCCACGACGGCAATACTCATAATGCCCACCAAGAATATCAATGCCCGCCGCGGACGTCGGTCAGGAAGTGGTTGACCTGCGAGTTCAGCCGCTCGGACTGGCGCGACAACTCGCCGGCTGCCGAGAGGACTTCATGCGCGGCATGGCCGGTTTCGCCGGCGGCGTGGGTGACCGAGCCGATATTGTTGGTCACGGCCCCGGTGCCCATGGCTGCCTGCTGAACGTTGCGGGCGATTTCCTGGGTAGCGGCACCTTGTTCCTCGACGGCGGCGGCGATCGCCGAGGCGATTTCGCTGATTTTCGAGATGGTGCTGCCGATGCCTTGGATGGCCCCGACGGCGTCTTTAGTAGCGGCTTGCACGGCGGCGATCTGGGCGGAGATCTCGTCGGTGGCCTTGGCCGTCTGGTTGGCAAGGTTTTTGACCTCTCCGGCCACCACGGCGAAGCCTTTGCCGGCGTCGCCGGCGCGGGCCGCTTCGATGGTGGCGTTCAATGCCAACAGGTTGGTCTGGCTGGCGATGTCGTTGATCAGCTTGACCACCTGACCGATCTTGCCGGCGGCCTCGGCCAAGCCCTGTACCATGATATTGGTGCGCTGCGCCTCTTCGACCGCCGAACCGGCGATATGCGTCGATTGGCTGACTTGGCGGCTGATTTCCTGGATCGAGGCGGTCAATTCCTCGGTGGCGGCGGCGACCGTCTGGACGTTCTCGGACG
>DATGZW010000156.1:0-4713 GCA_035297005.1 Patescibacteria group bacterium | reverse complement strand
TCAGCGCGGCGAGTTCCTGACATCCTATACGCCTTATCAGGCCGAGGTCAGTCAGGGCACGCTGCAATATCTGTTCGAGTTCCAGACCCAGGTGGCGCTGATCACCGGCATGGATGTGGCCAACGCGTCGATGTACGACGCCGCCACCGCCACCGCCGAGGCGGCCTCGATGGCCTGCCGTGTGACCAAGCGCAAGAAGATCATCCTGTCGGGCGATCTGCATCCGCATTACCGCAGCGTCACCGCCAGCACGCTCCAGTTCACCGACCTTGAGGTCGAGGCGCTGGATCCCGATCCGATCGGCATCGAAGACATGCTGGGTCGTATCGACTCGCAGACCGCTTGCGTCGTTGTGCAGAACCCCAGCTTCTTTGGCCGCGTCAATGATTTGCGCGCGCTGGCTGCCGCCTGTCATGACGAGGGCGCTTTGCTGGTGGTGGTGGTCGCCGAGCCGGTGTCGCTGGGTCTGGTCACTTCGCCCGGTGAGATGGGGGCCGACATCGTCGTCGCCGAGGGCCAGAGCATCGGCAACGGCCTCAATTTCGGCGGTCCCGGACTGGGGCTGTTCTCGACCAAGGACAAATATGTCCGCCAGATGCCCGGCCGTCTGATCGGCCAGACCGTGGACAGCGAAGGCCGTCGCGGTTGGGTGTTGACCTTGTCGACCCGCGAGCAGCATATCCGCCGCGAGAAGGCGACCAGCAACATCTGTACGAATTCGGGGCTGTGCGCCCTGGCCTTCACTATCCATCTGTCGCTGCTGGGTGAAGAGGGTCTGCGCAAGCTGGCACGCATCAACCACGCCAACGCGGTGATTCTGGCCGAGAAGCTGGCTTCGGTGAAGGGCGTCAAGCTGCTCAGCCAGACCTTCTTCAACGAGTTCGCCGTGCAGCTGCCCAAGCCCGCCGCCGAAGTCGTCGAAGCCCTGGCCGCCAAGCGCATTCTGGGCGGCGTGCCGGTGTCGCGCTTCTATCCGAACTATCCCGAACTGGCCGACGTGCTGTTGCTGACGGCGACCGAGACCAACAGCGAGGGCGACATCGACGCCCTTGTCGCCGCCCTGAAAGAGGTGCTGTGATGACCGAGACGTTCAGCGGCAGCCGTGGCCTGATCATCGAGGAAGGCTTGATCTTCGAGCAGGACACTCTGGGCCAGAGCGGCGTCGATCTGGCCGAGCCGGCCCCGGTGGTGGACCGTTTGGGCGGGTTGGAGCGTAAAGGCCGCATTGGGTTGCCCGGCCTGTCCGAGCCGACCGTGGTGCGCCATTATACCCGCCTGTCGCAGAAGAACTTCGGCATCGACTCGGTGTTCTATCCGCTCGGCTCGTGCACGATGAAGCACAACCCGCGCCTCAACGAAAAGCTGGCGCGTCTGCCCGGCCTGTCCGACATCCATCCGTTCCAGCCGCAAAGCACCGTGCAGGGCGCGCTGGAACTGATCGACATGACGGCCCATTGGCTGAAGACTCTGACCGGTATGCCGGCCATCGCCATGAGCCCGGCGGCCGGCGCGCATGGCGAGTTCTGTGGCCTGATGGCCATCCGTGCCGCCTTCAACGACCGGGGCGAAAAGCGTACCCGCGTGCTGGTGCCGGAATCGGCGCATGGCACCAACCCGGCTTCGGCGGCGGCGTGCGGCTTCACCGTCGATACCATCCCGGCCACCGCGCGCGGCCGTGTCGATCTGGCGGCGTTGAAGGCCAAGCTCGGCCCCGACGTCGCCGCCATCATGGTCACCAACCCCAACACCTGCGGTCTGTTCGAGGATGAAATCCTGGAAATCGCCGAGGCCATTCACGGGGTCGGCGGCTATTTCTATTGCGACGGCGCCAATTACAACGCCATCGTCGGACGCGTGCGCGTCGCCGATCTGGGCGTCGACGTCATGCACATCAACCTGCACAAGACCTTCTCGACGCCGCATGGCGGCGGTGGTCCCGGTGCCGGCCCGACGGTGTTGTCGGCGGCGTTGGCCCCTTATGCGCCGCTGCCGGCGGTGGTGCATGACGACAAGGGCTTCCGCCTGATCGAGCATGCCGCCGAGTCGGGCGCCAAGCCGGTTGGCCGCATCAAGGGCTATCACGGCCAGTTCGGCGTGTTCGTCCGCGCCCTGGCTTACATGATGTCGATGGGGGCCGACGGCCTGCGTCAGGCCTCGACCGACGCCGTGCTGAACGCCAACTACCTGTTGGCCCAGTTGGGCGATGACCTGTCGGCCTCGTTCGACGGCCCGTGCATGCACGAGGCGTTGTTCGACGATCGCTTCCTCAAGGACAGCGGGGTGACCACCCTCGACTTCGCCAAGGCGCTGATCGACGAGGGCTATCACCCGATGACCATGTACTTTCCGCTGGTCGTGCATGGCGCCCTGTTGATGGAACCCACCGAAACCGAAAGCAAGGACACGCTGGACCAGTTCATCGCCAGCGTCCGTGGTCTGGCCAAGCGCGCCAAGGCGGGCGAGGCCGACGGCTTCAAGGCGGCTCCGGTGCATACGCCGCGCCGTCGTCTGGATGAAACCCTGGCGGCCCGCTCGCCGGTGCTGCGCTGGACTCCTCCGGCGGTGGCCAAGGCCGCCGAGTAGGGACTGCGTCCGAACGCAGCGACCATCTTTGATGACGAGGCCCGCCCGATGACGGCGGGCCTTTTCATGCGTCGCCGCCGCGCGGTAGAGTACGGCTTAATCAATCTTTCATCACGGCGACCATGACCCCGGCAATCAGACGTCACACCACGCCCTATGCCAGACTAAGGCGCAAGGTCTACCACATGCTGGGCGGCGAAGGGCACAGCGACTCCGTGGTCAAGGTAGTCGATTATTCGCTCGTCGTATTGATCACTGTAAATTGTATTTTCTCGATTCTGGAATCGGTCGAACATTTGGCGATCGTGCATGGGCATATCTTCCATGCCTTTGATGTGCTGTCGGTTTTGATCTTTTCGCTGGAATATTCCTTGCGCGTCTGGACGGCGGTCGAGTTGCAGGACCGCCGCTTCCGCCATCCGGTTCTGGGGCGCATCCGCTATATCCTGACGCCGATGGCGCTGGTCGATCTGGTCGCCATCCTGCCGTTCTATCTGGGTATGTTCGTCAGCTTCGACCTGCGCGCCATGCGCGTGCTGCGGCTGTTGCGGGTGTTTAAGCTGACCCGCTATTCCCAGGCCATGACCATCATGATTTCGGTGCTGCGCGGCGAGGCGGGGGCCATCGGCGCGGTGCTGTTCGTCTTCGTGGTGATCCTGATTTTCGTCTCCAGCGTGATGTACATGCTGGAGCATCCGGCGCAGCCAAAGATCTTCTCCGACGTGCCCTCGGCGATGTGGTGGGCGGTGGTGACCATGACCACGCTGGGGTATGGCGACATGGTGCCGATCACGGCACTGGGGCGCGTCTTGGGCGCTTTTACCGCCGTCATCGGTGTGGGCATGATCGCCTTGCCGGCTGGTGTGCTCGCTTCGGGCTTTTCCGAGGCGATGCGCCTGCGCCGCGAGGAGTATCAGGAGCGGATCGAACGGGTGATGTCAGAAGGACATATCACCCGCCGCGAACGCCGCGTGCTGGAGGAAACCCGTGTCGCCCTGGGGCTGTCGCATGAGGAAGCGGCGCATATCCTGGAGCGCGCCGCGAAGGGCGCCTTCAGCCATTGCCCGCATTGCGGCGAGCGGCTCGACCCGCACACCGACGGCGATTAGCCCGCCGTCAGGCGGAAGAGACTGCTGATGCGCGTCAGGAACTGTCCGGCCAATGAGCCCTTGTGGTCATCGACCGCCTCGTCGCGCTGCGTCTCCAGTTTGGGGGCGTTGCGCAACTGGCGCTCGGCCAGCATTTGGCTCAGTTGAACCGCCAGTTCCGGCCGGCTTTGCATCAAAGGCGCCAGCGTGTCGCGGGTAATCTCGAAAATCAGGCTGTCCACCACCGGGGCGACGGTGGCGCTGCGCGGGGCGCCGGTCAACAGTGACAACTCGCCGAAGCAGTCGCCGGGAACGATCTGTCCGACTCGGGTCTCTTGGCCGATGGCGTCGGTGATCGACACCGCCAGCAAGCCTTCCTTCAGCACGAACAGCGAATCTCCTGCATCGTTCTGGCGCACCACCGCTTCCCCGTGATGCCACAGCCGGCGCGACATGCCGGCCACCAATTGGCCCAACTCGTCGTCGACCAAATCGGCGAAGACCTCGACGCTACGCAGGAACGCCATGTCCTGGCCGCCAGGGCGGGCGGCCAAAGGCTCGGCCGCATAGCGCAGTTCGACCATTGCCGCCGGCAAATCGATGCCCGAATGGGCCAGATTGTTCAACAGGTTGCGTTGGACCTGATAGCGGACCGCCGTGGTCCGTCCGGCGTGGGGAACGAAATAGCGAAGCTCCCAGATGACGCCGCGTTCGTTGAAGCCGGTGATGCGGACTGTGCTGGGAAAACCCAAGGCGGTGATGTCGCCGACCTGCCCGGCGGCGGCCAGCAGATTGCGTTCGGCTTGATGCGGAGGCACCGAAGGGGGCAGGGTGATGGTGAAGCGGTCGCGGTAATACGGTTCGGGCTGGCTGAAATTGCGGAACGGCTTGGCCATTAGATGGGCGTTGGGGATCACCACCGTGACCTTGCTGGTGGTGACCATGCGGGTGGCCCGCCAGCCGATCTCGACGACGCAGCCGGTGGTGCCGTCAACCTCCAGCCAATCGCCGATCTTGACCGGCAAGCCGATGCCGGCAAAGA
>DATGZW010000155.1:0-4081 GCA_035297005.1 Patescibacteria group bacterium | reverse complement strand
GTTGCGGTCCGGCTGAAACGGTCCCGACGCGCATAATGACGCCCGCGTGACAATCTGCTATGCTCATTCAATGAGCATGTATCCGTTATCTCCGGTGATCGGTGTCGGCGCGGTCGTCTGGATGGGCGATGCGGTGCTGTTGGTGCGCCGGGCCAATCCGCCGCGCCAAGGCTGCTGGACTTTACCTGGCGGCAAACAGCGTTTGGGCGAAACCGTCTTCGAGGCTGTCGAGCGCGAGGTCACCGAGGAAACGGCGGTCAATATCCGCATCCTGGACATCGCCGCCGTGGTCGATTTGATCGATCGCGACGATGACACTATCCGCTATCACTATACCGTGATCGATGTGGTGGCGGAATGGATCGGCGGGGAAGCGGTGGCCGGCGACGATGCCGCCGCAGTCGCCTGGGCCTTGCCCGCGCAGTTTGACGATTACCAGCTGACCGACGCCGTTCTGCAAGTCATCGACGCCGCCGCCGAGAAACGCCATCGTCTTGGGCGAGGTCTTCCGGCGTCGTAGTGGCGCAAACGGGCGCGGCGGCATATGATGCCCGCATGATGACCGCGTCCCCCTCTCCGTCTAGTTTGGCCATGATCGAGCGTCTGGTGGGTTTCGATACCACCAGCCACCGGTCAAATCTGGACGCCATCGCCTTCATCAAGGACCATCTGGAGCGCATGGACGCGCGGTGCCGGCTGACCTTCGATGACGAACGGCGCAAGGCCAACCTCTATGCCACGTTGGGGCCGACCGATCGGCCGGGCATCATGCTGTCAGGCCATACCGACGTGGTGCCGGTCGATGGGCAGGACTGGACTTCGGATCCGTTCACCCTAACGCAACGCGACGGCAAGCTGTTCGGGCGCGGCGCAGCGGACATGAAATCCTTCATCGCCCTGTGCCTGTCCCTTGCCCCGGAATTCATCGAGCGCGGATTGGAGACGCCGATCCACTTCTCGTTTTCCTATGACGAGGAGATCGGCTGCGTCGGCGTGCGGCGCTTGATCCACGACATCGCCGGATTGCCGATCCGCCCCAAGCTGTGCATCGTCGGCGAACCCACCGGGATGAAGGTGGTCGCCGGGCATAAGGGCAAAAAGAGCCTGCGCTGCCATGTGCACGGCAAGGAATGCCATTCCTCCCAAGCGGAAGCCGATGGCGTCAACGCCGTCGAGGCCGCCGCCGAGGTCATCGCCCACATCAAGCAGATGCAGCGCCGCATCCGCCGCGATGGACCGTTCGATCCGGCCTATCAGCCCGCCTATACGACCCTGCACACCGGCATCGTCAATGGCGGGCATGCCGTGAACATCGTGCCGCGCGATTGCTGGTTCGATTTCGAAATCCGCGCCTTGCCGCACCAGGACTCGGATGTGCTGTACGGCGAGATCCTAAGCTTCGCCCACGATCACGTCGAGCCCGAGATGAAGGCCATCGCAGCGGCGACCGGTTTCGAGTTCCATGTCGTCAACGATACCGCTGGTTTCGACCTTCCGGATGACCATCCCGCCGTGCGTTTTGTCACCGGCTTGACCGGCGACAACGCCACCGGCCGGGTCAGCTTCGGCACCGAGGCTGGTTTATTCAACCGGGCCGGCGTTCCCACAGTGGTGTGCGGCCCCGGCCATATCGAGCAGGCGCATAAGCCGGACGAGTTCATCTCCCTGGACCAAGTGGCCCAGGGCGAGGCGTTCCTGCGTCGTCTGATGGAGCACGTCTGGCTGAGGCGGCCTGGTTCAGACGTGTTCGATGTCTACGTCGTGGGCGCGCTTGCCGTAATGGTCGAACCAGCTGGCTCCCATCGGCACGATGTCTTGCAAGCGGATATAGGACGGGTGCTGGAAAAGCTGCGCTTGATGCTGCAAAAGGCGCTCATAGGCGGTAAAATTGTCGTTCATCAATTTCGCCCAGCCTTCGCACATGGCGATTTGCATCTTTAAGAAGGCATCCATTTGATTAACCATAGCGGGCCCCCGATTCTTGAAGGCACGGCTTCGATGCAGTGCCCTGCCGAGAATTTTACCAGATTTTATCGATGGTTATAACTCAATTGCATGTTGCAGAGCACCCAAGGGGGGGGATTGATGAGCGCTGCGCCCGCCAAGCCGGCTTATGTCTACATTCTCGACCAAGTGACGGAGGATGGCGGCGGCGTGACCTATGTCGGCTGGACCACGGATGTCGAGCGGAGGCTGGCTCAGCACAACGACGGCAGCGGCGCCCGCTTCACTCGGGGCCGTCAGTGGCGTCTGCTGCATGTGGAGCCGCACCCCGGCCAAAGCGAGGCAATGCGGCGCGAGGCGGAATTAAAACGCCATCGCAGGCTGCGCGCGAGCTTGATCGCCCAGGCCCGCGCCAATAGCGGCTCAGGCGATGTGAGCGGCTGATTTCTGCCGTTGCAGCCATGTCAGGACATGCGGCACGAACTCGCTGTCTTCTTTTTGGATATGATCGATGAGCCACTGCACCAGCGAGCGATGCAGGCCTTCGATGTCCTTGGTGTCCCAGCCGCGCCAGTCGTTAACCCGCGCATTGAAGTGATTGTGCGAGCGCATATGCATGTCGGCGCCAACATATCCCGCCGTATGCAGGACATCCTCTTCACTACGGAAATGCCGGTCGACATAGATCGCCAAACGATCGATCACATGACCGAACATTTCGCTGTCAATCTCGCTGCCGTCACCGGGAACCAACGAATTGATGATGTCCAGGATATGGCGATGCTCGGTATCGATTTGCTCGATACCAAGCGCGAAGTCCGAATGCCATGGTACCATCGCCACCCCCGTCGCATGACCTTAAGCATAAGTAAATAGACCCTTCTCCATAAAGATCAATGGCATCCCCCCAATTCGGCGCGGAAAGCCGAAAATATCCCCATGGAATGGCAGGGCTATCGCCCCGCCTGCCTCCACCCCGGAAAAACGAAAGGCCCGGAACACTGTCCGGGCCTTTGTTTTCGGCACCCTAAACGGGTGCCTGGAATTTGGTGAGCGCGGTGGGGGTCGAACCCACGGCCATTCGATTAAAAGTCGAATGCTCTACCACTGAGCTACGCGCTCCCCTCTGCGGGGGCGCTCACCATAGGGAGAGCAGCCCCCAAGGTCAATACGTCACTTCACGTCGGCGGCCACCTTCATGGAAATAATCGCATCCGGGCTATCGACTTGACCGCTGTCGCTGTCGCCCTTCTTGATTTGATCGACGTTGTCCATGCCTTCGATGACGCGGCCCCAGACGGTGTATTTGCCATCCAACGCGGGCTGAGCCTCGAAGCAGATATAGAACTGGCTGTCGGCGCTGTTGTAGTCCTGCGACCGCGCCATGGCGACGGTGCCGCGCAGATGATGAGCGCTGTTGAATTCGGCGGGGATCTTGAACCCCGAACCGCCACGACCGGTGCCGGTCGGATCGCCACCCTGGGCCATGAAGCCGGGGATGACGCGATGGAACACCAGACCGTCATAGAAGCCCTTGCGCACCAGAACCTTGATGCGGGCGACATGCTGCGGCGCCAGATCGGGGCGCATCTCGATGACCACGCGGCCGGTCTTGAGCTGCATGATCAAGGTGTTCTCGGGATCCTTGATCGCCTCGGCGGCGGTCGCCGTCGATACGCCCGCGAGAATCACCGCCAGACAGAAAAACAGCTTCTTCAACAGGGACATCTGCTTATTCCTTGTCTTTCTCGATGGCGGCTTCGACCTTGCCTTCTTCGGCATCGGCTTCCGCGGCGTCAGTCTCGCCTGCTTCGGCTTCCGCGGCGTCGGTTTCGACCTCGGCTTCGGCGACTTCGGTCTCCTCGGCTTCAGCTTCCGCAATAACGGCCTCGGGCTCGACCTCAGCTTCCTCGACGACGGCGACGGCCTCAGGCTCGGCTTCAGCGACATCAGCGGCGACCTGCATGCGAATGATCGAATCGGGATCCTTCACAATGCCGTTGGCAATCGAATTGCCCTTCTTGATGCTATCGACGAAGTCCATGCCGCTGACCACCCGGCCCCAGATGGAATACTGGTTGTTCAGGCTGGGGGCCGGTTCGAACATGATGAAGAACTGGCTGTCGGCACTGTTGGG
>DATGZW010000154.1:0-3898 GCA_035297005.1 Patescibacteria group bacterium | reverse complement strand
CAGCGACTTGCGGCGCGGCGGGGCAATCACTTCGGGCTCTTCGCCGGAATTGGCCTCGGCGGCGACAACCTCGCCGCCTTCGACGGCATGGTTTTCGCCGTCATGGTCGCCGTTCTCGGCGGTAACGTCCTGCGGCACCTCATGAACGGCGTCGTCGCTGTCGCCATCGCCGAAATCGGCGGAATTGGCGGTGGCGCTCTGCTTCATCACTTCGCGCTGCTCGGCGATCAGCGCTTTGCGGTCGGCGACCGGGATTTGGTAATAGTCGGGATGGATTTCGCTGAAGGCCAGGAAACCGTGGCGGTTGCCGCCGTAATCGACGAACGCCGCTTGCAGCGACGGCTCGACACGGACGATTTTGGCCAGATAGATGTTGCCCTTCAGTTGTTTCTTGGTCGAGGTCTCGACGTCAAATTCTTCTAGACGTGTTCCGTTCATCACGACGACGCGGGTTTCTTCCGCGTGCGTCGAGTCGATCAACATACGTTTCGCCATTAAACTCACAGCTCCTAGACGCTGTCGCGGGCGCAGATGGCGCCGTCGCGCAGCAGAGTGATCCGACGAAGCCGGCGGCGCCTGCGGTCTCCTGGTTCAGCGTCTTGGTCGTAATGGTGACGAAGTGCATGGCGGGGAGTCCCTGGCTGGGCTGCTCGCCCGGCTCCGAATTCTATTTTACAAACCGTCAGCCGCGCATCCGACACCGCCCGTCCGTGCGCCGCATCCCCGATGACAAAGGGGGGACAAGGTCGGCGCTTGGCGTTCAGGCGGCCGCTCCGCAAGGGGGCGGCGATCAAACTGCGGCTTTCGCGCGCTCAAGATAACCGCCGTCGCCTGTTCCGGCAATGATCTTCTTCCAAGGTCATGCTGGACCAAGGTCTGGACACGATTATGTCTAAAGATCGAACATCTTTCGGAATCAAAGGGTTTGGGATTGAACCCGGTGAATCGTTTTGGCTATATGGGGGCGCCTTTGTCAATGGATGGCGCGAAAATGGGGCGATCCCGCGGTTTGCTCCCCCGCTGCATAGTGATTGCGATTTGCGGGCTGCTTTTTGCGGCCGGTTTTGCTATGGCCGCGAGCCGGCCCGTGGTGACCGGCGTGCGCGCCGCGTCGCATGACGGCATTACCCGGTTCGTCCTTGATCTGTCGGATCCGGTGGCCTTCACCGTATCGGCGGGCGATGCCAATCAGGTCATCGTCGACTTCCCCGATCTGGATTGGCAAAGCGAGTATCGCAGCCTGCGTGGCGCGGTCGGCTTGCTCAAGGACTTCCGCTATGGCGCCCATACCCCCGGCACCGGACGGTTGGTGTTGGAGACCGGCGGGGCGGCAGTGGTGCAAAAGGCCTTTCTGATTCCTCCGGCGGCGGGGGCAGGGTATCGCTTCGTCGTCGATCTGGTGCCGTCCGGCATGGTCTCCGCACCTGCGCCCGTGCCGCCGCCTCAGCCCGTCGCTCTCACCGTGCCGCCGCTGCCCCGTCAGCCGCCGCATCCGGCCCCTGCGCCACCGGTGGTGCAGGGGCCGGTGGCGACGCCGCAGCTGGCCTTGATCAGCCCCAATTACAATCCCAACCCCAATCCGATCATGTCGCCGAAATCGGCGCCGGCTCCGGCTCCGGTGCCACCTCCAGTTCCAGCGCCGACTTCGGTTCAGGCGTCGGCGCCGGCTGAGGGCATGCTGACGCATCCCGGCCCGCCGGTTGCCAGCGGCCCGGTGCCAGCGCCGATTTTGCCCGCTCCGGTGCCGGTGTCGATGTCGTCTTCGCCCGCTGCCGCCGCCCATGCGCCGGCTCCGCGACCGCCGATGGACGATCAGGCGTCCCTGCCGATGGGTAAGGCCGAGCGCAAGCAAAGCCATGCCGGAAAGCCGATTGTGGTCATCGATCCGGGGCATGGCGGCGTTGATCCGGGCGCCACCAGCCTGACCGGCGCTTATGAAAAGAACATCGTGCTGGCCTTGGCGCGCGAGGTGAAGGCGCAGTTGGACAAGGATAACAAAGTCAAATGCCTGCTGACCCGCGACCGCGACGTGTTCATCCCGTTGCGTGAACGCGTGGCCATCGGCCGCGCCGCCAATGCCGATCTGTTCATGTCGCTGCATGCCGACACCGTGGCCGATCCGGATATCCGCGGCCTGTCGGTCTATACCTTGTCGCAGAATTCCTCGGATGCCGAGGCGCAGGCGCTGGCCGATAAGGAAAACAAAGCCGACATCGTCGCCGGCATCGATCTGTCGAACGAATCGCCGGAAGTCACCAATATCCTGATCGATCTGGTCCAGCGCGAATCGATGAACTTGTCGGCGGTGGTCGCCAATCATATCATTCAGGAAGTGCAGCGCGAGACCCGGCAATTGCTGCAAAATACCCACCGATTCGCCGGGTTCGCCGTGCTGAAGGCGCCCGATGTGCCCAGCGTGTTGGTGGAAACCGGGTATCTTTCGAACCAAATGGATGAGCAGATGTTGCGTCGCCCTGAATACCGCGCCAAATTGGCGACCGCTCTGGCCCGCGCCATCGAACAGTATTTCGCTCAGACCCAGAAAACCAGACGCCCATAGTGGCGGAGGCTTCGGCCTTCATCGCCGCCGCATTTGCAGACCAGGATCGGATCCCATGCGGACCGTCCTCGCAGAATAGGATTGCCGGACGCTATGTTGAGGTTCATCGCCCTGCTTTTCAGCACGTTCTTCCTGCTCGCCATCGTCGGCGTCGGCGGGGTGCTCGGGGTGTTCTGGCATTACGGACGAGGTTTGCCGGACTACCACCAACTGGCCCATTACGAGCCGCCGGTGACCACCCGCGTCTATGCCGGAGATGGCCGTCTGGTCGCTGAATACGCCGTCGAAAAGCGCAGCTTCGTCCCGGTCAGCGCCATGCCGCAGCGGGTCATCAACGCCTTCCTGGCGGCCGAGGACAAGAATTTCTACAGTCATTCGGGCGTCGATCCGGTTGGTATCTTGCGCGCCGTGGTCACCAATATCCGCAGTCGCGGCATGGGCAGCGACCGCCGCCCGGTGGGCGCGTCGACCATCACCCAGCAGGTGGCGAAGAACTTCCTGTTGACCAACGAGCCGTCGCTGGAGCGCAAGATCAAGGAGGCCATCCTGGCCTTCCGTATCGAGCAGGCGTTCTCCAAGCAGCATATCCTTGAGCTGTATCTCAACGAAATCTATCTGGGTCAGGGCTCCTACGGCGTCGCCGCGGCGGCGTTGAACTATTTCGACAAGGGCCTGGATGAGCTGACTGTCGCCGAGGTCGCCTATCTGGGCGCCTTGCCCAAAGCACCGAGCAATTACAACCCCAACCGCAATTACCAATTCGCCAAAGACCGCCGCGACTGGGTGATCTCGCGCATGGCCGAGGACGGCTACATCTCGGCCTCCGAGGCTGCGGAGGCCACAGCCGAGCCGCTGACTATCCGTCCGCGCGCCGAAGCGGTGCTGGTCGATGGCGGTGAGTATTTCGCCGAGGATATCCGTCGCCAGATTGCCGACGATTACGGCGAACAGGCGTTGTATCGCGGCGGCTTGTCGGTGCGCTCGACCATCGACCCGGCTTTGCAGGCGATCGCCACCAAGGCCTTGCGCAACGGTTTGCTGGCCTATGACCACCGGCATGGCTGGCGCGGGCCGCTGAGTCATATCGATCCCGGCGCCGGCTGGATGCAGCGTCTGGCTGCCCTGCCGCCCAAGCCCGAATTGGTGCCGTGGACGGAAGCGGTGGTGCTGGCGGTGACCGATGCGCAGGCCGATATCGGCTTGCCCGATGGCCGGCGTGGCCGGATTCCAATGTCCGAACTGCGTTGGGCGCGGCCGCCGTTGCCCGAGCAGACTGTCGGCCCGCCGCCGCGCAAAGCCTCCGAGGTGCTGTCGGCGGGCGACGTCGTCGCCGTCGAG
>DATGZW010000153.1:0-4010 GCA_035297005.1 Patescibacteria group bacterium | reverse complement strand
CGCGGATCGAATTGATGGTCAGCCACTCGGCGAAGATGTCGCCATCCTTGCGGCGGTTCCAAACCTCGCCTTGCCAATGGCCGATATCGAGCAGTTCGCTCCACATCTTGGCGTAGAACGCCGCATCATGCCGCCCCGATTGCAGCAAACGCGGGTTCTTGCCGAGAACGTCCTCGGCGGCATAGCCGGTCAAGCGGGAGAACGACGGATTGACGTATTCAATCAAGCCCTGGTCATCGACGATCATCACCCCGTCCAGGGTCGCTTCGATGACTTGGCGGGCCAGGTTCAGATCCTTGCGCGACTTGACCAGCGCGTCGTCGCGGTCGCGCAGGGCCGAGTTCACCTGCGCCAGATATTCATATTGCAGAATCGACAGAATGTCGGAAAACGACAGCAGACCGATAAAGGCGCCGGTGTCGTCGCGCACCGCCAGATGGCGGAAGCCGTGCTGCGAAAACAAATTACGCGCCGCCAGCAAGGTTGTCGTCGATAGCACCGACACCACCGGGCGCGACGTCGCCTGAGCGACGGGGCCGCTGCAACGCTCGGCCACCATGCGCACGATGTCGCGTTCGGTGACGATGCCCGGCTCGGGCCAGTCGGGCGAGGTGACGATAGCCGCCTCGCCATTCGAGGACCGGATGGCCGCCGCCGCCTGCGTCAACGGCATATCGGCGGGCAAGCTGGTCAGCGGCTTGGACAGCACCGAGCGCACATCGCGGAAAGTCAGGTAGTGCTCGACCCCGTGATTGAGCACGACATCAGTTTGCGACAGCATGCCCAAAGCGTGGCCATCATCATCGACCACCAGCAGGTGGCGGATTTTGTCGCGCTTGAAGCGCACCCCGGCCTCGCTGATCGACGCGCCGGTATCGATTGTCTTGACCGCACGGGTCATCACCGCCGAAATCGGCTGCTCGAACGCCTCCGGCGACGAGAAATCCACGTTCAGCGCGTCGTTCTCGGTCCAGATACCGGCGGGGAAGCCGTCCCTGAGGATGATGACCGAACTGCATCGGCTGGCCCGCATCAGCCGCGCGGCCTCGGCCACCGGCAAATCGGGCTCGCAGGTCAGCAAATCGCCACTGACGATTTGGCCCACCGTGCGCACCGGCATCTCGGAGAACAAGTCATTGTCGGCCAGTTCGGCATGCAGCAAAGCGTTAGGCATCGATGAACCGCCGGAGCGTATGGAGTGGGAACGTTGAAGTTTATCAGCAGCCGCGCCATTCGGCAAATTTGTCCGTACCATCATAGGAACCAGGCGGCGGACGGCGGCAATGGATATAGCCGCGTTGGCCCGACGCCCCAGACGCCCCATTTATCACCACAGATGACAGGATAGACTCTCCAGAGAGGTCGCCATGGCAAGACGGAAGGGCGGCAGCCCGGTTTTCAAGATCATCGGCGGCGTGGTGGTGCTGCTGATCGTCGCCGTGCTGGCGGCGCCGTTGCTGATTCCCACCAATGCCATCCGCGACCGCGTGATCACCGCGGTCAAGGACTCCACTGGCCGTGATCTGGCCATCAATGGCGCCGTCGTGGCCTCGCTGGTGCCCAGCCTGGGGGTGGCGGCACAGGACGTCACCCTGTCCAACGCCCCGTGGGCTGGCGCGCAGCCGATGCTGCGGCTGGGCCGTCTGGACGTGAAGCTGAAACTGTTGCCGCTGCTCGGCGGTCGGATCGAGGTGGACAGCTTCGTCCTCGACAGTCCCGACATCACCTTGCAGACCAACAAGCAGGGACACGGCAATTGGGAGTTCACCCCGCCCCATCCAGCGGCCAACCAACCGGTGGAGGTCGCCGCCAAGCCAGCCGGCATCACCCTGCCCGGTGACATCGCCTTGGGCGACATGCGGATCGTCAAGGGCAAGCTGGCCTATACCGACGGCGTCAGCGGCAAGACGCAAAGCGTGGACGACCTGAACCTCAAGGTCAGTCTGGCCAATCTGGAATCACCCTTGGCCGTCGACGGCTCGGCCCGCTGGCACGACCGCGACGTCGCCGTTACTCTGACCGCCGCCAAGCCGCGCGATCTGCTGATCGGCCCCGGCTCGCCGGTCAATCTGCATGTCTCTTCCGACGTCGTCACCCTGACCTATGCCGGCTCGGCGGCCCTGGCCAACAACGGCACGGGCGATGGCGATATCGATGTCGCCACGCCTTCGGTGCGCAGCCTGGTCGGTTGGGCCACCGGCGCGCCGCTGACCATGCCCGGCAACGGGCTGGGGCCGCTGTCGATCAAGAGCCATGCCGCCGTGGCCGGGCACCGGGTCAACCTGACCAACGTGCAATTCGGCCTGGACGCCATCAAGGCCAATGGCGACATGGAGGTCGATAGCGACGGGTTGCGCCCGACCCTTAAGGGCCGCGTCGCCATCGACGCCCTGGACCTGACGCCCTATCTACCGCCCGAACAGCCGGCGGCTCCCGCCAAACCCGGTGACTCGCCCGCCGCAGGCGCTCCCGCCTCCGGCACCTCCAGCGGGTGGAGCACCGCGCCGATCGACGTATCGGGGATGCGGGCGGCGGATGTCGATTTGGCGATGTCGGCAGGATCGATCACCCTGCGCAAGATCAAGACCGGCAAGGGCGTGCTGGGGCTGGTGCTGACCAATGGGCGGCTGATCGCCACACTGGACGAATTAGCGCTCTATCAGGGGCAGGCAAAAGGCAAGATCGTGGTCGACGGCTCGGGGCCGGAACTGGGACTGGAGACCAATCTGACGGTATCGGGCCTGCAAGCCGAGCCGCTGCTGGTCGCCGCCAACGGGTTCGACCGGCTATCGGGAACCACCACCACCGAGTCCAGCCTGACCAGCCATGGGCATAACGAACGCGAACTGATCGGCGGGCTGAACGGCACCGGCACCCTGGCCTTTGCCAACGGCGCCATCAAAGGCGTCGATCTTGTAGCCATGACACATAACGTCTCATCGGCCTTCAGCGCGGCGGGCGGGGCTGCGAAGACCGATTTCGGCGAGATGAAAGGCAGCTATGTCATCACCGACGGCATCCTGCACAACGATGATTTATCGTTGCAATCGCCGACGCTGCAACTGACCGGCAAAGGCACCGTGGACCTGCCGCAGAAGACACTGACCTACCGCGTCGAGCCCAAATTCGCCGGAGCCAATGAAAGTCAATTTGGCGTCAAGGAACTGGCTGGAGTGACCGTGCCGGTGCTGATCCAAGGGCCATGGAACAACCTGACCTATCGACCCGACCTGGAGGGTGTGCTGAAGCAGCAATTGTCCGACCCCGGCAAGCTGCTGGGCACCGTGACCGGCAAGAAAAGCGGGGTGAAGATCCCTCCCGATGTGCAGAAGCTGCTGCCCAATCTACTGGGCCATTGAGCCCGCAAAGACGGGGCCACACGCTGCGGCCCCGTCTTGTATCGGCTTACTTCTTCGGACGGCGCAAATCGATCTCGACACCGGGTTCGCCCGAGAATTCCACCAGGATATCCTCGTCGCGCACAATGTACTGACAGGCCAGACGATAAGGCGGCGGCAAATCCGACACCTCGGCGGCGGTCAGCGCTTCCTTGGTCAGCTTGCCGTTAACCGACAAAGTCACCTTCTCCCGTTCGGTCAGGGCAATGGCCATCGGCGTTTTTTCGCTGATGTAGCTGATCTTCACCAGGCAAGAGCCGCATTGGCCGTCCTGACACTGGCAGGGAAGCGCGATGTTGCTCTTCTTAGCCAAAGCAAGAAGCGTCCCGTTGTCGCCGGCGACGGCATAAACGGTGACGTCCCGTTCCAGGGTCGGGCCGGAAAAAGTTACGTTAGCCATAGACGCACCTCTGGTCGTTTTATGAGCAGCCCCTCATTATGAACAATATTTCACCACAGCCCGTTCGACAACGGGAAACTTGTAGGAATTCTAGGGATACTCGAAACCGCCTGCCCGCCCCGGATAAGCACCCCGCCTAAATGCCTATATATTAACCGTTGCACGCAATTGCACAGTTCCTCATCATATTGCCGAGGTCGGGGCAACGACGG
>DATGZW010000152.1:0-14219 GCA_035297005.1 Patescibacteria group bacterium | reverse complement strand
CAAACGGAGCGAACAGGGGGTGGCATTCCGCCAGGGGGCCGTGCAATATCGGCTGCCCGTTGGGGCTTTCCGCTTTTGTATCATGGTGTAAATGACCCAATCCGCCCCCGCTCCGGCCTGTTCTCAGGCGCATATCGCTCTCGCCCACCGTCTGGCCGATGCCGCCGGCGCGGTCATCCGCGGCTATTTCCGTACCCCGGTGCTGGTTGACGACAAGGCCGATGCCAGCCCGGTGACCATCGCCGACCGCGAATCGGAAGCGGCGATGCGGGCGCTGATCAATGCCGAACGCTCCGAAGACGGCATCTATGGCGAAGAATACGGCCCCGAGCGGACCGACGCCGAATGGGTCTGGGTGCTTGATCCCGTCGATGGGACCAAGGCCTTCATCACCGGCAAGCCCTGCTTCGGTATCCTGATTGCGCTGCTGCATCATGGGGTGCCGGTGTTGGGCATCATCGACCAGCCGATCCTCCGCGAGCGCTGGCTGGGTGTGGTCGGCCTGCCGACGACGCTGAACGGCGCGCCGATCCGTGTGCGCGCCTGCCCCGAACTGAAGCTGTCGGCGCTCTATGCCACCGCCCCTGAAATGTTCATCGGCGCCGATTCTGTGGCCTGGGAGACCTTGCGGGCGCAGGTCAAGCTGCCGCGCTATGGCGCAGATTGCTATGCCTATGGCCTGCTGGCCGCGGGTTTCGTCGATCTGGTGGTGGAAGCTTCGTTGCAGCCTTACGACTATTGCGCCCTGGTGCCGGTGGTCGAAGGCGCGGGCGGGTTGCTCACCGACTGGCAGGGGCAAAGGCTCGGCCTGCATTCGGATGGCCGCGTGGTCGCCGCCGGAGACCCCCGCGCGCATGCGGTAGCCCTGGCGGTTTTGAACGCCAGCCTTGCGGCGCAAACGCCAGGGGCCGCTTGATCGATGGGCCTAAAGCACTCACACTGCCGCCGAATTCCGGTCTGGTTGTCCAGGCCTCGCCAGTTCCACCCGTGGGAGGCTGCATGCGCATCCTGATTGCCGCCGTCATGGCTTTGCTGTTCACCGCAACGGCCCAGGCCGAGTTGCCGGCTGCTCCGTCTCCGACAGCGCCGATGCAGGGTATCGCCATGCATGGCCAGCCGAAATATCCGGCGGGCTTCGCTCATTTCGACTACGTCAATGCGGATGCGCCCAAGGGCGGCGAGTTGCGGGAATTCGCCCTGCACACCTTCGACAGCCTTAACCCGTTCATCGTCAAGGGCCAGCCGGCGAGCACGGCGGGCCTGCCGTTCGAGACGCTGATGGCATCCTCGGCGGATGAGCCGTTCAGCGAATACGGCCTGATCGCCGAAAGCCTGGAGACGCCGCCCGACCGGTCCTGGGTAATCTTCAACCTGCGTCCGCAGGCGCGCTTTCAGGACGGCAGCCCGATTACCGCCGATGATGTGCTGTTCTCGTTCGATATCTTGAAGGCGAAGGGCGCGCCATTCTACCGCGCCTATTACGCCAGCGTGGTCAAGGCGGAGAAACTGGCCGACCGCCGCGTCCGCTTCGCCTTCGCCGATGGTGAAAACCGCGAGCTGCCGCTGATTCTCGGCCAGATGCCGATCCTGTCGAAGAAATATTGGCAGGGTCGCGCCTTCGACCAAACCACCCTCGACGCGCCGTTGGGCAGCGGTCCCTACAAGGTCGACAGCTTCGAGCCGGGCCGCTTCATCGTCATGACCCGCGTCCCCGATTATTGGGGCAAGGATCTGCCGGTCAACAAGGGCATGAACAATTTCGACCATATCCGCGTCGATTACTTCCTTGATTCGACGGTGGCGCTAGAGGCGTTCAAGGCCAACCAATACGACCTGCGGGTCGAGAACGAATCGAAGAAATGGGCCACCGACTACCAGTTCCCCGCCGTCAATCAGGGCGCGGTGAAGGTGCGCAAATTCGCCAATGAACGCCCGACCGGCATGCAGGGTTATGCCTATAACCTGCGCCGTCCGCTGTTCCAGGATCCGCGCGTGCGCCGCGCCTTGGCCTATGCCTTCGACTTCGAGTGGACCAACAAGAACCTGTTCTATGGTCAGTACGAGCGCACCACCAGCTACTTCTCCAACTCCGATCTGGCCTCGTCGTGCCTGCCGTCGGCGGCGGAACTGGCGTTGTTGCGGCCGCTCAAGGGGCAAGTTCCCGACGAAGTGTTCACCACCGCCTACACCGTGCCGAGCACCGATGGCAGCGAGTCGGGGGTGCGCGACAATCTGCGCACAGCCACCCATATGCTGAAGGATGCCGGCTGGGTGGTCAAAGACGGCAAGCTGGTCAACGGCAAGACCGGCGCGCCGTTCACCTTCGAGATCTTAATCGATTCGCCGGCCTGGGAAAAAATCAGCGGTCCCTTCGTCAACAACCTCAAGCGTTTGGGTATCGAGGCGACCATCCGCAGCGTCGATTCGGCCCAGTACAAGAACCGCGTCGATAACTACGATTTCGACATGGTGGTCGAGGTTTGGGGGCAAAGCCTGTCGCCCGGCAACGAACAGCGCGAGTTCTGGGGCTCGGCGGCGGCAGATCAACCCGGCAGCCG
Source organism: Patescibacteria group bacterium (assembly GCA_035297005.1). Taxonomy (GTDB): domain Bacteria; phylum Pseudomonadota; class Alphaproteobacteria; order Rhodospirillales; family Magnetospirillaceae; genus DATGZW01. The sequence goes on along the minus strand of DATGZW010000152.1, from coordinate 11,661 downwards.
CAATGTCATCGGCATCAAAAGCCCGGCGGTGGATAAGCTGATCGAATCGCTGGTGTCCTCGCCCGACCGCGAGACCCTGGTGACTCGTGTGCATGCGCTGGATCGGGTGTTGCTGTGGGGCCATTACGTCATCCCGCATTGGCATCTCGGCTATGACCGCGTCGCCTATTGGGACAAGTTCGGCATGCCGGCGACGGTGCCCTCGCAAGGCGTGCAGTTCATGGCGTGGTGGATCGACCCGGCCAAGGCCAAGCAGGTGCCGCCGCCCGCCACCGGCGCTCAGCCGCGTTAGGAACCCGATGTCCGCTTATGTGCTGCGCCGCTTGATGCTGATTCCCCTGACCCTGTTCGGGATCATGGTGATCAACTTCATCTTCGCCCAAATGGCTCCCGGCGGGCCGGTCGAGTTGATGCTGGCCAAGGCGCAAGGGCAAGCCGTCGACGCCACCGCCCGCGTGGCGGGGACCGGCGCGCAAGAGACGGCGCCGCGCATGGCCGGAGACGGCGGCGGCGCCTATCGCGGCGCGCGCGGGCTCGACCCGGTCTTCGTCAAGGAAATCGAAAAGCAGTTCGGCTTCGACCGCCCGGCGCATGAGCGGTTCTTCAAGATGATGGGCGACTATCTGCGCTTCGATTTCGGCAAAAGCTTTTACCGCGACGTCAGCGTCGTCGATCTGGTGCTGGAAAAGCTGCCGGTGTCGATCTCGCTGGGGCTGTGGAGCACCCTGATCATCTATTTCGTCTCGATCCCGCTGGGGATCACCAAAGCGGTGCGCGACGGTTCGGGCTTCGACGTGGCGACCAGTTGGGCGGTGATCATCGGCTATGCGGTGCCGGGCTTCCTGTTCGCCATCCTGCTGGTGGTGCTGTTCGCTGGAGGCACCTTCCTGTCGATCTTTCCCCTGCGCGGGTTGACCAGCATCGGCGCGGAAAATTTCTCGTGGTGGCACAGGATCACCGACTATTTCTGGCATCTGGCGCTGCCGGTGTCGGCACTGGTCATCGGCGGTTTCGCTCAATTGACCATGTTGACCAAGAACTGCTTCCTGGAAGAGATCAACAAACAATACGTGGTGACGGCGCGGGCCAAGGGCTTGACCGAAGGCCGGGTGCTGTACGGCCATGTGTTCCGCAACGCCATGCTGCTGGTGATCGCCGGTTTCCCCTCGGCGCTGCTGGGCATCCTGTTCACCGGGGCCATTTTGATCGAGGTCATATTCTCCCTCGACGGTATCGGCCTGCTGGGCTACGAAGCTGTGGTCAACCGTGACTATCCGGTGATGTTCGGCACCTTGTGGGTATTCGGCCTGATTGGTCTGGTGCTCAATCTGATTACGGATTTGACCTATCATCTGGTCGATCCGCGCATCGATTTCGAGGCGCGCTGAGATGGACGTCTCGCGCTTCACCCCGCTGACCCAACGCCGCCTGGCCGCCTTTTGCGCCAATCGGCGCGGGTTCTGGTCGCTGTGGATCTTCCTGGCGCTGTTCGGGCTCAGCCTGTGTGCCGAGCTGTTGGCCAATGACCGCCCGTTGCTGGTCAGCTTCGATGGCGGGCTGTACATGCCGGTGATCATCGATTACCCGGAAACCACCTTTGGCGGCGATTTCGCCACCAATGCCGATTACCGCGACCCCTATCTGGTTAAGCAGTTCACCGAGCATCATGGCTGGATGCTGTGGCCGCCGATCCATTACGACTACCGCACCATAAACTTTAATCTGCCGGTGCCGGCTCCGGCGCCGCCTTCCGCCGACAATTGGCTGGGCACCGACGATCAGGGGCGCGATGTGGCGGCGCGGCTGATTTACGGCCTGCGCATCTCGATCCTGTTCGGCTTGGCGCTGACGCTGGTTAGTTCGGTGGTGGGCGTGCTGGCCGGCGCGGTGCAGGGTTATTTCGGCGGCAAGACCGATCTGTTGATGCAACGCTTTCTGGAGATCTGGGGCGGGCTGCCGCAGTTGTTCATCCTGATCATCGTCGCCAGCATCCTCGCCCCCAGCTTCTGGACGCTGTTGGCGATCCTGTCGCTGTTCTCGTGGACGACGCTGGTCGGCGTGGTGCGCGCCGAATTTCTGCGCGCGCGCAACTTTGACTATGTCCGCGCCGCGCGGGCGCTGGGCATGGCCGACCGCCAAATCATGATCCGCCATGTGCTGCCCAACGCCATGGTGGCGACATTGACCTTCATGCCGTTCATCCTCAACGGCTCGATCGTGTCGTTGACCTCGCTCGACTATCTCGGCCTCGGCCTGCCGCCCGGTTCGGCGTCGCTTGGCGATTTGCTGTACCAGGGCAAGGAAAACCTACAAGCCCCCTGGCTGGGGATCACCGGCTTTCTGGTGCTGGCGGTGACGCTGTCGCTGCTGGTGTTCGTCGGCGAAGCGGTGCGCGATGCCTTCGACCCCAGGAAGACCAACCAATGAGCCACCTGCTTTCGGTCCGCGAGCTTTCCGTTACCTTCGGGCGAGGCGCCGCCGAGGTGCAAGCGGTCAAGGGCGTGTCCTTCGACCTGGAACGCGGCCGGACGCTGGCGCTGGTCGGCGAGTCCGGTTCGGGGAAGTCGGTCACCGCGCTGTCGGTGCTGCAATTGCTGCCCTATCCGCGCGCCCACCATCCCGGCGGGCAAATCTTGCTGGAGGGCCGGGATCTGGTCGGCGCACCCGAACGGCTGTTGCGCTCGGTGCGCGGCAACCGCATCGCCATGGTGTTCCAGGAACCGATGACCAGCCTCAACCCCTTGCAGGCCATCGGGCGGCAGGTCGGCGAGGTGCTGGAGGTGCATCGCGGCATGCGCGGCGAGGCGTTGCGGGCGCGGGTCATCGAATTGCTGAAGCTAGTCGGCCTGCCCGAAGCCGAGGGTCGCTTGGGAGCCTTGCCGCACGAGTTGTCGGGCGGGCAGCGCCAGCGGGTGATGATTGCCATGGCCCTGGCCAACGAGCCCGATATCTTGATCGCCGACGAGCCGACCACGGCCTTGGATGTTACCATCCAGGCGCAAATCCTGGTGCTGCTGAAAGATTTGCAGGCCAAATTCGGCATGGCGCTGCTGCTGATTACCCACGATCTGGGCATCGTCCGCAAGATGGCCGACCGCGTCTGTGTCATGCAGGGCGGCGTGGTGGTCGAGCATGGCGATGTCGCCACGGTGTTCGACGCGCCGCAGCATCCCTATACCCAACGCCTGATGGCGGCAGAGCCTCAGGGCAAACCCAACCGTGCCGCCATCGATGCGCCGGTGGTGATGGCCTGCGACGACTTGAAGGTATGGTTTCCCATCAAGAAAGGCGTGTTCCCGCGCGTCGTCGGCCATATCAAGGCGGTCGATGGGGTGGGGGTCTCGGTACGGCGCGGCCAGACCGTCGGCGTGGTCGGCGAGTCCGGATCGGGCAAGACCACGCTGGGGCTGGCCTTGCTGCGCTTGATCCGTAGCGAGGGGCCGGTGGCGTTCCTCGGTAAATCCATCGAGGCGCTGGATGCAAAGGCGCTGCGGCCATTGCGGCGCGAGATGCAGATGGTGTTCCAAGACCCCTATGGCTCGCTGTCGCCGCGTCTGTCGGTCGGCCAGATTGTCGGCGAGGGGTTGGAGGTGCATGGCCTGGGCGGCACCACCACCGAGCGCCGCACGCTGATTGCCCAGACGCTGGTCGAGGTCGGGCTTGATCCTTCGACGCAAGACCGCTATCCGCATGAATTCTCCGGCGGCCAGCGCCAGCGTATCTCGATCGCCCGCGCCTTGGTGCTGAAGCCCAGCTTCATCGTTCTCGACGAGCCGACCAGCGCTCTGGATGTCTCGGTGCAGGCGCAAATCGTCGATTTGCTGCGCGAGCTGCAAAGCCGCTATCACCTCGCCTATCTGTTCATCAGCCATGATTTGCGGGTGGTGCGCGCCTTGGCCGATGAGTTGGTGGTGATGAAGGACGGCAAGGTGATGGAAGCTGGTCCTGCCGCCGACATCTTCACCGCGCCGCAGACCGCCTATACGCGGGCCTTGATGGCGGCGGCGTTCAATCTGGAGGTCGTGCCCAGCGGCGAATAGCCCAAGCGGCGGACAACAAAAAAGGCCACGGCGGGGGAACCCTCCGTGGCCTTCGTCGTTTTGCCGGGGCTTATTGCTCCGGATCGGCGCTCTTCTTGGTGTTCTCGGCGACATCGACGCGCAACGGCACGAATCGCAGGCCGCTATCGTTCTGCACCAGCAGCAGCACCGTCTTGCGGTTGGCCTTGCGTGCGGCCTCGACCTTTTGGGCGAAGTCGGCGGGTGACTTGATCGGGTCACGCGACACTTCCACCACCACGTCGCCGGGACGAATGCCCTTGTCGGCAGCCAGACCGTTGGCGGCGACGTCGGTCACCACCACGCCCTTGGCGTCGGGAGCCAGCTCGAAGCGGTCGCGCAGGGCCGCCGAGATCGGCGCCACGGTCAGGCCGAGACCGGAGACGGCAACCTGACCGTTATCGGCCTTGGGCGCCGGCTTGTCGCTGACCTTGGCCGGTTCGGCGTCGTCGTCGTCGGCCAACTCGCCGACCACGGCCTTGACGGTGATCGGTTTGCCGTCGCGCAGCACCTGCACATCGACTTCGCGGTTGATCGCGGTTTCGGCAACCATGCGCGGCAGGCGGCGCATTTCGTTGATGTCCTTGCCGTCGAAGCGGACCACCACGTCACCGGCTTTGATGCCGGCCTTGGCGGCGGGGCCACCGGGGCTGACGCTGGCGACCAGCGCACCCTTCTGGTCCTTGAGGCCCAGATTCTCGGCGATTTCGTCGGTCACCGACTGGATGCGCACACCCAGCCAACCGCGCCGGGTCTTGCCGTACTTCTGCAGATCGGTGATGACCGGCTTGGCCATGTTCGACGGAATCGAGAAGCCGATGCCGACCGAGCCGCCGGTCTGCGAATAGATCGCCGTGTTGATGCCGATCACCTCGCCCTTGAGGTTGAACAGCGGGCCACCCGAGTTGCCCTTGTTGATGGCGGCGTCGGTTTGCAGGAAGTCGTCATAGGGGCCGGCGCTGATGTCGCGGGCGCGGGCCGAGACGATGCCAGCGGTCACCGAACCACCCAGGCCGAAGGGATTGCCGATGGCGATGACCCAATCGCCAACGCGCATCTCGTCGGAATTGCCGAAGGCGACGAAGGGCAGCTTGGCCGGAGCATCCTGCAACTTCAGCAAGGCCAGATCGGCCTTGAGGTCGCGGCCGACGATCTTGGCCTTGAACGCCTGTTCGTCATGCAAGATGACGGTGATCTCGTCGGCATCGGCGACCACATGGTTGTTGGTCACCACCAGCCCGCTGGGGTCGATGATGAAGCCCGATCCCAGCGCCGTAGCCTTGCGCGGCGTGGCGTCGGGGGCGGCATGGCCCTGCTTTTCCAGGAAGTCCTTGAAGTATTCCTCGAACGGCGAGCCGGGGGGGAACTGCGGCATGTCGGGCGCGCGTTCCGGATTTTTCAGCGTCTGGGTGGTCGAGATATTGACCACCGCCGGCAACAGGCGCTCGGCCAGATCGGCGAAGCCATCGGGAGCCGGCGCGGCTTTGGCGGTGATCGCCATGGCCATGATGGCCAAGCTTACCAGCCCTGCGAGCAGCCACTGCAGCGGCAAGAAATTGGGCCGAGCGAGTGCGCGGGCCTGGGCGGGTCTTCTGATGATCACCGAGTTGCCTCCGTTAGTGGGACAAAGTCAGGTTAAAGGTTTCTACGATTTAGTCCTGTGACGGGACGCATTCAAGTCACAGGCTTGCTTAAACGTGGCGAATAACCCCGCCAGTCGCGGCACCATAATCCGGGCAGCTTTGAATTTCGGCCATCATCCGCTTCATCCCGCTCGGGAACAAGGCATAAACGACGCCTTTAAAGGCCGAGACAAGCGCGAAAGCGGTGAAAAAATCGTGTTTCGAAATGAACCCCGACGATGGCGTGCCGGGGTTCATCTTTCGATCAGCGGTGTTCGGGCGACTTCGAGAAATATTTGAAGAAGTCCGAATCCGGGCTCAGCAGATAGGTGGTGTTGCTGTCGGCCAGCGACTGCTTATAGGCCTGCAGCGACCGGTAGAAGGAGAAGAACTGCGGATCCTGGGAGTAGGCTTCGGCGTACACCTTGTTGGCGTCGTTGTCGCCTTGGCCGCGCAGAACCTGCGAGTCACGCTGCGCCTCGGCCAGGATGACCGTGCGTTCGCGTTCGGCACCCGACCGGATCTGCTGCGCCCGCTCGGCACCCTGGGCTCGCGCTTCGGCTGCTTCGCGCTGGCGTTCCGATTCCATGCGGCGGAAAATTGCCTGACTGGTTTCGGCCGGCAGATCGGCGCGGCGGATACGCACATCGACGACATCGACGCCCAAAGCCTTGGCCGCTTCGTTCACCTGCTGCTGGATCTCGTGCATGATTTGCTCACGCTCGGGTGACAGCACCGACGGCAGGGTGACGTTGCCCAACACCCGGCGTGCCGAGTTGTTGACGATTTCCCGCAAGCGCGCCTTGGCCGCCTCCTCGGTCCGCACCGCCTGATAGAACAGCAGCGGATTGACGATACGGAAGCGGGTGTAGGTGTCGACCTCGATGCGCTTCTGGTCGGCCAGGATCAACTGTTCGGCCGGCGGATCGACGTCGAGCAAGCGGGCGTCGTAGCGCACCACGTCTTCGATGAACGGCTTCTTGGCGTGCAGGCCCGGACCCTTGATCGGGTGTTCGGGGTCGGCAACGGCGCCGAAGCGCAAGACCAGGGCCTGTTCGCCCTGGCTGACGATGAACAGCGACGACGACATGAGAACCAGCAGGACCAGAAGGCCGATGCCGGCGAGGGCCGGGATATGACGCTGCATCATTTGGCTCCCTGGCTGGATTGCGGCAACGCCTTGCCCAATTCCGGCAATGGCAGATAGGGCACGATTCCTTTGGCCTCGGGATCGACGATCACCTTCTGCGCGCCCTTGAGCACGTCTTCGACGGTCTCGATGTACAGGCGCTTGGCGGTCACGTCGGGGGCCAGACGATAGGCCTGATAGACCGAGGTGAAGCGCTTGGCATCGCCGGTGGCCAGATCGGAGACCTGTTCCTTATAGGCTTCGGCTTCCTGCAACAGGCGCTGGGCCTCGCCACGGGCGCGCGGGATGATGTCGTTGCGATAGGCCTCGGCTTCGTTGCGCAGACGCTCCTGGTCGGCCTTGGCGCGCTGGACGTCGTTGAAGGCGTCGATGACCTCGGACGGCGGATCGGCCTTCAGCAACTGCACCTGCGTTACCGAGATGCCGGCGCCGTACTGGTCCAGCAATTCCTGCATGCGGGCGCGGGTGCCGTCGACGATCGGCTGGCGATTCTCGAACAGCGGCGCGCGGATGGGCCGCTGCCCGATAATCTCGCGCATCGCCGATTCGGCGACCACTTTGACCGTGCCCTCGGGGTCGCGGATGTTGAACAGGAACTTCTCGGGGTCGTTGACCTGCCAGAACACCGAGAAATTGATGTCGATGATGTTTTCGTCACCAGTCAGCATCAGGCTTTCGTTGGCGGTGTCGCGGCTGGTCGTTTGACCGCGTTCGGCCGGCGAGCGATAGCCAAGCTCGATGCGGTTGACGCGGGTCACCGGCGGCGTCTGCACCGTCTCGATGGGGCTGGGCAGGTGGTAGTTCAGGCCCGGCTGGGTCAGGCCGACAAAGCGGCCAAAGCGCAGCACCACGCCGACTTCCTCGGGGTTGACCTTATAGAAGCCGGTCAGACCCCACAGCACCAGCCCGGCCATCACCACCAAGGCGATACCGCGTCCGCCGCCGAAGCCGCCGGGCAGAACCTGGCGGAATTTTTCCTGACCTTTGCGCAGCAGTTCCTCAAGGTCGGGCGGCGTGCCGCCACCACCGGGGCCGCCGCCGCTGCCGGGACCGCGTCCCCACGGACCTTGGCCGCCGCCACCACCACCCCAAGGGCCGCCACCGCCCCCACCTTGTGTGTTCCACGGCATGGCTTTGTATTCCCCTCAAATTCGAGCGCGGAACCCTCGTTTGTCATCGTCCGCGCGTATTGAACTTTGCAACGAAGGTACCTCCGCCTTATATGACAAGCGGCCCAGGCACGCAATGCGGGCCGCTGTTAAGCGAAAGTTTACGGGATATCGGTCAACTCCGGGAGAATTCAAGAATGGCGAAGGTCAGCGAAAAAGACGTCCTTAAGGCATTGGGGACGGTTCAAGACCCAGATCGCCGCCAAGACATCGTCAGCCTGGGGATGATTTCCGGTCTGGCGGTGAAGGATGGGCATGTCGCTTTTTCCATCGAGGTCGATCCTCAGCGCGGCTCGAAACTGGAGCCTTTGCGCAAATCCGCCGAGCAGGCCGTCTATGCGTTGTCCGGGGTGAACACCGTTTCCGCCGTGCTGACCGCCGAGCGCACCGCCACTGCCGCGCCGCAGGGCGGGCATGGTCACGCGCATGGCCATGGACATGCGCACGCCCCGGCGGAAGCGCCGCTGCTGCCGCAGGTCAAGGCAATCATCGCCGTGGCATCCGGCAAGGGCGGCGTCGGCAAATCGACCACCGCCGTCAATCTTGCGCTGGCGCTGCAAAGCCTGGGGCTGAGCGTCGGCATGTTCGACGCCGACATCTTCGGCCCGTCGCAGCCGCGCATGTTGGGGGTGTCGGGCGCTCAGCCGCAGTCGCCCGACGGCCAGCGGATCGACCCCATCGAGGCGTTCGGCCTCAAGGTGATGTCGATGGGCTTCCTGGTGCCCGAGGACAGCCCGGTGGTGTGGCGCGGCCCGATGGTCATGGGGGCGCTGGAGCAGATGCTGCGCGATGTCAATTGGGGCGAGCTGGATGTGCTGGTGGTCGATATGCCGCCCGGCACCGGCGACACCCAGCTGACGATGACGCAAAAGGTGCCGCTGACCGGCGCCGTGATCGTCTCCACCCCGCAGGACATCGCCTTGCTCGACGCCCGCAAGGGGCTGAACATGTTCCGCAAGGTCAACGTGCCGGTGCTCGGCATCATCGAGAACATGAGCACCTATCACTGCCCCAATTGCGGCCACGAGGCACATATCTTCGGCCATGGCGGCGCGCGGTTGGAGGCAGCCAAGCTGTCCACCGATTTCCTGGGCGAGTTGCCGTTGGCTATCGATATCCGCACCACCTCGGATGAAGGCAAGCCGATCACCGTCAGCCAGCCCGACGGCCCGCACGCCAAGGCCTATAAGGCTATCGCCGAAAAGGTGTGGGCCAAGATCGGCGTGCTGCAAGGGGCCAAGAAAGGCCCGAAGATCGTCATGGGGTAAGGGTGAGTACGGGCTGCCGATTCACGTGATGATAACTTCACCGTCATGACCGGCCTTGTGCCGGTCATCCACGCCCCTCCGTCTGGCGCAATGCTGGTGGAGGGGCGTGGATACCCGCGACAAGCGCGGGCATGACGGGTGAGGTTATAGATGCTTCATGATTTTACTTGAGTCTGCAACCTTATCTGCGCTCGCGCCGGTTGACCGCCGACAGCAGCGCCCGCAGGCTGGCGGCGACGATGTCTTCGTCGATGCCGACGCCCGACAGAGTGCCATCACGCCCGGCGATTTCCACATAGGCCACGGCGCGGGCGGAAGCGCCTCGACCGATGGCGTGTTCGTGGTAATCGACCACCTGCACGGCGACGCCGATGTCTTTCAGCGCCTGAGTGAAGGCGTCGATGGGGCCGTTGCCATGACCGCGCAGGGATTTCTCGCCCTGAGAGTCACGAATGGTCACGGTCATTGCGCCGTCGCTTTCGACATGATCGAAGCGATGAGACACCAAAGCCAGCGGCGCGGTCGCTTGCAGGAATTCGCGGTCGAACTGCGCCCAGATCTCGGCGGCGGAGAGTTCCTTGCCACTGGCGTCGGCGGTCTTCTGCACCAGTTGGGCAAACTCGACCTGCAAGGCGCGTGGCAGGGTCAGGCCGTATTCCTGCTCCAACAGATAGGCCACGCCGCCTTTGCCAGACTGGCTGTTGATGCGGATCACCGCTTCATAGCTGCGCCCCAGATCGGCGGGATCGACCGGCAGATAGGGAACCTCCCACTGATTGGCTCCCGACTGGCGCAGCGCCGCCAGACCTTTCTTGATGGCGTCCTGGTGCGAGCCGGAGAACGCGGTGAACACCAGATCGCCGGCATAGGGATGACGGGCATGCACGGGGATCTGCGTGCAGTCCTGCGACACGCCGACGATGCGCGAGATGTCCGACATGTTCAGTTTGGGATCGACGCCCTGGGTCATCAGGTTCATCGCCATGGTGATGACATCGACATTGCCGGTACGCTCGCCATTGCCGAACAGGGTGCCCTCGATGCGCTCGCCGCCGGCCAGGATGGCCATTTCACCGGCGGCGACGGCGGTGCCGCGATCGTTATGCGGATGGATCGAGACGATCAGGCTGTCGCGGTTCTTCACATGCCGGCAAAACCACTCAATCTGGTCGGCATAGACATTGGGCGAGGCCATCTCGACGGTGGCCGGCAGGTTGATGATCATGCGCTTGGCGGGGGTCGGCTGCCACACGCCCATGACCGCTTCTGTGACCTCGACGGCGAAGTCCAGCTCGGTGCCGGTGAAGCTTTCCGGGGTGTATTCGAACACCACGTTGGTCTCGGGCATCTCGGCGGCCAGTTGCTTGATCAGGGTGGTGCCGGTCACGGCGATGCCGGTGATGGCCGAACGGTCCAGCCCGAACACCACGCGGCGCTGCAACTCGGAGGTCGAGTTGTACAGATGCACGACGGCGTTCTTCGCGCCTTTGATGGCTTCGAAGGTGCGGCGGATCAAATGCTCGCGCGACTGGGTCAGCACCTGAATGGTGACGTCGTCGGGGATCAAGCCGTCCTCGATCAGCAGGCGCAGAAAGTCGAAATCGGTCTGCGAGGCGGCGGGGAAGCCGACTTCGATTTCTTTGAAGCCCATGTCCAGCAGCAGATCGAACATCTGCCGCTTGCGCGCCGGGTTCATCGGCTCGATCAAAGCCTGATTGCCGTCGCGCAGATCGACGCTGCACCACATCGGCGCGGCGGTGATGGTTTTGCCCGGCCATTGGCGGTCGGGCAGGGCGATCGGGGTGAAGGGGCGGTATTTCTCGAATGGCATCTTGTGCATGATCATCTCTCCTGGTCTGAACGGTTTAGCGGACGGGGAGAGCGTCACAGTCGCGCCAGATGGCGCGCGCACGAGATCATCAGCCGCAATTGACGGCTGAACGGAGAAGGCCGGACAGGGAAAGGTTTAGAACGACGGATCGTATACATGCGATTCAGACCCAAAAGAGGCAATGCCAACGACGATGTCCCGGACTCCAAAGGAGGCCGGGCCAAGAAGTCGCAGGAGAGCCTGCATGTGGGCCTGAGCGTTCATGGGCCTATTGGTAGCATCAGCGGTCGCGTACGTCCAGCAACTCGATATTCCGGCGTGCGTCGTCGCCGGCGGGAGAGGTGGGGGCGATCTCCAGCACCTTCATCCAATCGGCGCGCGCGCCCCTGGAATCGTCGTTGAGGCGCTTGAGCATGCCGCTTTCCAGCCAAGCATCCTGATAGTGCGGATCAATGGTCAGGGCGGCGTTGATGTCGGCCTCGGCCCCCTTGCGGTCATCAAGGAAGCGCTTGGCGGTGGCGCGGAAGGTTAGGCCGTCGGCGCGGGTGGGGTCGGCGATCAGG
>DATGZW010000151.1:0-8076 GCA_035297005.1 Patescibacteria group bacterium | reverse complement strand
TCATGGCGGGCGGATTTGGCTGGACTCGGCGCCGGATCAGGGCAGCACCTTCACCGTTGCCTTGCCGGCGGTCCTGCCCGCCCGGCAAGGCGGACCGATTGGAATGGCTTAGCCCTTACAGCGCCATCTCACAGCCGTCGTGCGCGGGCTTGTCCCGCGTATCCAGGCCGATTCACCGACATTATACCGGACGGAGGGGCGTGGATGGCCGGAACAAGTCCGGCCACGGCGTTGAAAATATTCATGAAACTCGACTGAATCACGCCAGATCGAACACCAAGACCTCGGCATCCGCCGTCCGTGCCACAACGCTCACCAGGGTTTCGCCGTCGATGGCGATGGCGTCGCCGGCCTCCAGGTCGCGGCCATTGACGGTGACGCCGCCATCGACCACCTGCACCCAGGCTCCGCGTCCGGGAGCAAGGTCCAGGCTGACCGACGCCCCGGCATCGAGGATCGAAGCATAGAGCGCCACATCCTGGTGGATGGTCAGCGCGCCGTCACGGCCACCGGGTGCCGCCAGCAGGCACAGGCGGTTCCTCTTGGCCTCGTCGGCGAACAGGGTCTGTTCATAGCCCGGCGTGATGTCGGCGCGTTCGGGCAGCAGCCAGATTTGCAGCAGTTTGACGTCCTCGCTGTCCGAGGCGTTGTACTCGCTGTGACGGATGCCCGATCCCGCCGACATGCGCTGCACCTCGCCACGGCGGATCAGCGAATGCTCGCCGGTGCTGTCCTTGTGCTCCAGGGTGCCGCGGATGATGTAGGTGATGATCTCCATATCATGGTGACCATGGGTGCCGAAGCCGGTGCCCGGCTCGATAACGTCTTCGTTGATCACCCGCAGGGCGCGGTAGCCCATGTGCTGCGGGTCGAAATAATTGGCGAAGGAAAAGCTGTGCTTGCTGTCGAGCCAGCCATGGTTGGCGTGGCCACGGGCATCAGAGGGACGAACGGTGACGGTCATGGCATTTGGCTCCTAGTCAGACTGAGGATGACTGAGAGGAGAAATCTATCATCACTGCCCTTGCGGAACAATCCGACGAAATGGCACAATACTGTTGCCGCATAAGCAACAGAGAGCAGCCCCCGCCATGGATCGCCTGGACAGCATGGAAGCCTTTGTCCGCGTCGCCGAAGCGCATAGCTTCTCGGAAGCGGCGCGTCGTTTGAACCTGTCGAAATCAGTGATCAGCCGTCAGGTCTCGGCGCTGGAGGCCGATCTTGGCGCGCGGCTGTTCCACCGCACCACCCGCAGCCTGTCGCTGACCGAAGTCGGGCAAGCCTATTTCGAGCGCTGCGCCCGCATCCTGGCCGATATCGACGAGGCCAATCTGGCCGTCTCCAGCCATCAGGCCAATCCGCGCGGAAAACTGCGCATCGCCGCCCCGATGTCGTTCGGGCTGCTGCATCTGGCCCCGGTCATCCCGGCCTTCCTGGAGCGCTATCCCGACATCGAGATCGACATGTCGATGAACGACCGCTTCGTCAGCCTGATCGACGAAGGTTATGACCTAGCCGTGCGCATCGGCAAATTGGGGGATTCCAGCCTGATCGCCCGCACCTTGGCCCCAGCGCGCCGCGTCGTCTGCGCCAGCCCGGCATATCTCGCCAAGCGCGGCACCCCGCTGACGCCGTCGGACCTGACCAAGCATTGCTGCCTGACCTACAGCAACATGTCATTGTCCGACGAATGGGATTTCTGCACCCCCGACGGCACCCGCTGGCCGGTAGAGGTCAAAGGCCGCCTGCGCATCGACAATGGCGACGCTTTGCGCCAAGCCGCCCTGGCCGGCATCGGAGTGGTCATGCAGCCTAGTTTCATCGTCGGCCGCGATCTTCAGGCGGGCACCCTGACCGCCGTGCTGACCGAGTACCTGGCCCAGGACGTCGCCATCCACGCGGTCTATCCGCATAACCGGCATCTGTCGCCCAAGGTGCGGGCCTTCGTCGATTTCCTGGCCGAGCGCTTCGGTCCCCGCCCGTATTGGGATCTGGTGGAATAGCTGCGCCGTCAATATCCCGACGGTGCCGGCTCGGGAGCCTTGGTGTCAAGGCTGCGCCCGATGTCCGGTTGATCTTTGGTGTCCGACTTGGTTTTGGGGTCCGACATTTCTTCATTGGGCGCCGCCGCCTGCTGGCAGGCCGCTCGCGTGTCGCTGGGGGTGCAATCGTCGGGGGCAGCCGGCGGCGTGGCGCCATAGTCCGGAGCATCGCCAATGGTGCCACGCCCGTTTAAACCATTCACCCCGTAATTGGGCGGCGAGTTCTGAGCAAAGACGGGGGAAGCCAAAAATGCGGCCAGCATGGCCGCCGTCATGACGCGGATCATCGCAACGTCCTTTCCCTGTGAAGGCGTTTATCCCGCCACGCCAACCCCAGGAAACCAAGAAAGTTGCCTCAAGACATCGATTTTTCCCAATGCGCGGCGCGGCGCCCCGCATTGGCGCCGGCCGGGCCGTTGGATCGATTACTTGTACATGCCGATATAGACCGCCAGATCCTGACCCGGCACCCGCTTCACATAGGTCACCTTGGGCTGAATCTTGTTGGTGGCGGGGTTCTGCCAGCGGTATTCCACCCAGCCCTCGCCTTTTTCCTTGGCCGTCTTGACAATTTCTTGCACTAGGAAATGACCGTCGGCATCCTGCACGCCCAGAACGCTCTTGCCTTCACCGGCCGGCTTGGGCGGATAGACCTTCCACACGCCCTCGAAGTCGATCACGTTGACGTAGATTTCACCGAACTTGTACTCGCCCTCGACCGAGAACAGATCATGCGCCTTGGCCAGACCATCCTTGGCGACCACCTCGGCAGCCTTGAGGGTAAGCGCCTTGACCTGATCGGCCGTCACCGATTCGGCGGCGACGGCGGGTAAGGTGAAGGCGATGGCACTCAGAACGACGGCAAACAGACGACCCAGCATGACGGCACTCTCCAAATGAACATGCGATAACAGTTAGGCCAAAAATTCCCCCTTGGCAATTGTAACTGAATCTCGGCATCGATGTTAATGCCACATCAACAACCGTCGAGCCTGCACCTTGCCAGAGAGAGAAAACATACAATAGTATGCACATCGCCGCGATGCAGCAAAATATCGCCGAACAGCTATTTACCAGTTAATCAAAAATAACGTATAACGTCCTTGGCCATTGCCTGAGCGCCCCACCAGTTGAGAGAGTATTCCTATGGATGCTGTTGCCTCCGCCTTGCTCAACCGGATGAGCATCTCGAAAAAGATGTTCATCGCGCCCAGCCTGATTTTCATGTTTCTAGTGGTGATGGGGGCGCTGGCCCAATATCAGGCGGCGCGCCAGGGCGAGACGCTGGACCGCACCGTCAACGTCACCCAGCACAAAATCCAGGGCAGCCTGGACGCCATGCGCATCGCCGCGATGGCCCATAGCGACCTGTCGCGCCTGCTGGCGATTTCCGGCAGCGGCATCGAGGACGCCAAGCAGGGCGAGATCACCAATTCGCTGCACCGCAACCTCAGCGACGCCGGCAAGGGCTTGCAGGCGCTGGAAAACGACCACGTCCTGGCCCCCGACGAGGCCACCTTGGTCAAAGAGGTTACCGCGCGTCTGGCCACCTATGCCCAGGCGACGGAACAGGTCACCAGCATGGCCGAACTCGACCGCAATCTGGCCCTGCCCTTCCTGGCCCAGGCCGACCAGCGCTTCAACGAATTGTCGGGCACCTTGTCCAGCCTGGTCACCTTGGAAAAGCAGCTCGGCCGCAGCAGCTACGACCAGGCCACCCAGGCCATCGAGCAGGGGCGCAAGCTGTTCTTCACCTTGATGGCGGCGGCGATGCTGCTGTCGGTGACCGCCACCCTGCTGGTCGCCCGCGCCATCGCCCGCCCGGTGCGCGGCATGGCCCATGCCATGACCCGTCTGGCGCATGACGAGGACGTCGCCGTCCCCGCCCTGGATCACCGCGACGAGGTGGGCGAAATGGCCCAGGCGCTGACCGTGTTCAAGGCCAACCGCGCCGAGATCGACCGCCAGCGGCAGGAACGCGTCGAGCTTGAGCGCCGCACCGCCGAGGAAACCCACCGCTCGATGCAGGCTTTGGCCGAGAACTTCCGCGAGACGGTGCAAGGCGTGGTGACGCTGGTCGCCTCGACCGCCGGCCGCGTCCGCACCGATGCCGACACCTTGATCGGCGCGCTGGACCGCAGCAGCCGCGAAACCGACGCCGCCGCCGCCGCCTCGCGCCATGCCAACCAGAATGTCGGCACCGTCTCGACCGCCACCGGCCGCCTGTCCGAAGCCATCGGCGAGGTCAACCGTCAGGTCGGCCAGTCGGTCGAAGTCGCCCGCCGCGCCAAGACCGCCGCCGACGGCACCGGCACCATGGTCGATTCCTTGACCGGCACCGCCGGACGCATCGGCGAGGTGGTCAATCTGATCACCCACATCGCCAGCCAAACCAACCTGCTGGCCCTCAACGCCACCATCGAAGCGGCCCGCGCGGGAGACGCCGGCAAGGGCTTCGCCATGGTCGCCAACGAGGTCAAGCATCTGGCCACCCAGACCTCCAACGCCACCCAGGAAATCGCCCAGCAGATCGAATCGATTCAGAAATGCACCCTGGAGGTGGTTGGCGCCATCAGCACCTTTGGCGGCGTCATCAGCGAGGTCAACGACATCTCGGCGACCATCGCCAGGGTCATCGAACAACAGCAGGCGATGACCGGCGAGATCGTTCAAGCGGTGGCCGAAGCCGCCACCGACTCCGATGACGTGGTCGACCGCATGCAAGGCCTGACCGACGAAGCCGACCGCGCCGGCGCGGCAGCCAAACAGGTGCTGGGTTCAGCCGAACAGTTGGAGCAACTGTCGAATACCCTGCAAACGGCGCTTGATCGCTTTCTAGAGAACCTGCGGCAGGGCAAGGCGGCTTAAGCTTATGCGGTCCAGGGCCGCCGGCCCTGGCGGGTTTGAGCGGAGCCCAAGAAAACCTCCCGCGCCGGTCAGCGCGGCAAGGTCACGACATTGAACCAATAATTTTCGACCGAGCGCATGACGGTCAAGAACTGGTCGATATCCACCGGCTTGGTGACGAAGCTGTTGGCGCCCAGGTCGTAGCTGCGCAGCACGTCCTGT
Organism: Patescibacteria group bacterium; assembly: GCA_035297005.1. Classification (GTDB taxonomy): domain Bacteria; phylum Pseudomonadota; class Alphaproteobacteria; order Rhodospirillales; family Magnetospirillaceae; genus DATGZW01. Next base: position 2,965 of record DATGZW010000151.1, on the reverse strand, counting down.
TCGAAGTCCGAGGTCGTCAACACCACCACCGGAATTTCCCGCAGATTGGCATCGGCCTTGATGGTCTCCAGAACCTCGCGGCCATCCATGCGCGGCATGTTCAGGTCGAGCAGGATCAAATGCGGGCGGGTCGCCTTGGCAAAGTCCTCACCCTCGCGGCGCAAGAAGCGCAGGCATTCGATACCGTCCCTGACGTGGAACACCCGTGTTTTCAGCGCCGATTCCTTCAGCGCATGCTGGGCCAAGGCGGCGTCGGCGGGGTCGTCCTCGACCAGCAGGATATCGAAGTAGCCGGAATATTCGGTCATTGCGGCTCATCCTTGGCAGCGGGAAGGAAAATCGAAAAGGTACTGCCCCGCAGGGGCTCGGAGACCACGGCGATATGGCCGCCCAACCGCTCGATCATCTTGCGGGCGATGGCCAACCCCATGCCGGTGCCGGGATGCTCGACGCGGCTGTGCAGCCGCTGGAACACCTCGAAGATGCGCAGCAGATAGTCTCCTTCAATACCGATACCATTGTCCTCCACGTCGATCACGTGAAATTCCCCAATACGCCGCGCTCCGATGCGAACCTGGAGCGGGCGGTTGGCGGAGCGGTATTCCAAGGCGTTGGACAACAGCACTATCAGCACCTCGGACATGCGCCGCGCATCGGCCATCACCACGGGCAGCGGGCCGACGGCGATGCTGGCCTGACTGGCGTCGATGCGCGCGCTCAGCTTATCCCGCGCGGTCTGCAAGGCGGCGCTTACCGCCAGCGGCGCCACCGGCAAGGGCAGCTTGTTCTCGGCCAGATAAAGCTGAATGTCGCGCAACAGCAAGCGCATCCGCGCCGCGGCCGAAACCACCTCGGCCAGCCAGGCGCGGCCCTCGTCGTCGAGCAAGGCCGGATAGGTCCGCGCCACCAATTGGCTGAACGCGGTGATCGCCCGCAACGGTTCTTGCAGATCATGAGCCGCCACATAGGCGAAGCGTTCCAATTGGGCATTGGCTTGGCCCAAGTCGTGCGCGTGCTTTTGCAAATCATGCTGGGTGGCCACCAGCGCCATGGTGCGCGCCCGCACCAATTGTTCCAATTGCCGGCGGTTATGCGACAGGCTGACGGTCAGCAGCAGGATTAGCAGCCCCAGCCCGGCCAGCGCGCCTTGCAACAGGCGATACTCGACGCCGCTGAACTTCGCCTGGTCCCAGCCGCCCTGCGGGGTCAGGCCCAGTTCCCAATAGCCTTCCGGCAGATTAACCCGCACCACCACCGGAGCCTGGGAAAACACCCCGATGTCGCCGCCGACCCGCGCTCCGTTATTGGTGCGCACCCCCCAGGCGACATCCTTGATATCGGGCAGGCCGCTGGCCGCCAGCAAGGGCGTGACTTCGAACGCCAACCCGACGGCGCCCCAAGGTCTATCGCCGGCAAACACCGCGTCACGGGCGATCAGGCCCAGATTGCCTTGGATCAGTTCGACCGGCTCGTGCACCGTCAGGCCATGGCTGCCGATGGCGCGCCGCACCGCGTCGGCGAAGCCCGGACGCTGGTCGGTCAGCAGATTGTTGCCGAGCACCCGCTGATTGCCGGCATCCATCGGGTAGACATAGTCGACGATGAAATCGGGAGCGACCGAGATGTTGCGGATGCCCGGCATGGTGCCGTATAGCGCCGACGCAAATTCGGGAAACTCGGTTTGCAGGTCATGCTCGTGATCGTGGCTGCCCAGATTGGCAGTCGCCTTGACCGAGACGAAAGCGGCCAACCCGCGGACCAGGGCCAAGCGTTGATTGAGCGCATTGCCCAGTGCCGTGGCGGCCGAGCCGCCCAGGGCCGAGACTTGGCCATGCAATTGCGCGTCGCGGTAACCGCCGAACATCTGCAAGGACCAGACGTAGGCCAACAGCCACAGCCCGACTCCCACCGCCACGCCGCCCCAAATCCTCCGCCGCCAGAGAGTCCGCGCCAGCGAGGTCACCACGCCCCCGCCTCCCCCCCGCTCGCCGCCGGCAAAGCGATGCGGAAGATGCAGCCCTGGCCGAGACCTTGCTCGACCCAGATGCGCCCACCATGATGCTCCACGATCTTGCGGCAGATGGCCAGACCGATACCGGTGCCGTCATATTGATCGCGGGCATGCAGCCGCTGGAAGATCCCGAAAATCCGTTCGAAGAAGGCCGGATCGATGCCGATGCCGTTATCGGCCACCGAAATCACCCAATCGCCTGCCGACAGGACGGCGTTGACCATGACCACCGGGGCGCGCTCGGGTGAGCAATATTTCACCGCGTTGCCAATGACGTTTTGCAGCAGCCGCACCAGTTCGACACGATCGCCATGAACATAGGCGTCACCTTCGTAGCGCTGAATAGTCGCTGCGGATTCGTCGATGGCGACATTCAGGTTGAGCAGCGCCTCCTCCAGGATTTCAGCGATCGATACCGCTTCCATCGCCCGCTCGCGTCGTCCGATGCGCGAATAGTCCAACAGATCGACGATCAGACGGTCCATACGCTCGGCGCCGTCGCGGGCGAAATGGATGTATTGGCGGGCGTCGTCATCCAGCTTGTCGGCATAGCCGCGCCCTAACAAGGTTACGTAACTGGCAATCAGCCGTAGCGGCTGGCGCAGGTCGTGCGAGGCGACATAGGCGAATTGCTCCAACTCGGCGTTCGAGCGTTCCAACTCGGCGGCCTGAGCCTCCAACTCGTCGCGGGCGCAAGCCAGCATGGTTTCATTGCGCACCCGGTCGGTAACATCGACAGCGGCCCATACCACGCCGTCGTCCGGCAGGTCGCCGACCAGACGCGCGGTCAGGCTGCACCAGATGTCGCGGCCATCGTGACGCCGCATCAACACTTCCTCGTGGAAGGTGTCACCGGCCAGGATCACCGGATAAGCGCGCTGGCCGAGTTCCCGGAACAGGGCGTCCGAGCCATAGAGGACCGCCGCCGAACAGCCGACAAGATCGGCGCCGGCA
>DATGZW010000150.1:0-3919 GCA_035297005.1 Patescibacteria group bacterium | reverse complement strand
TCGCCTGGACCACGTCGAGGCCGATGTAGTCGGCCAGGGCGAACGGACCCATCGGATGGGCGGCGCCCAGCATCATCGCCTTGTCGATGGCTTCGATGCTGCCGGTGCCCTGCTCCAGCAGACGGATGGCGTTCAGCATATAGGGGGTCAGCAGACGGTTGACGATGAAACCGGTGGTGTCTTGCACCAGCACCGGATCCTTGCCGACCTTGCCACAGAACTTGGTCAACTGCGCGATGGTGCCTTCCGAGGTCTCGAAGGCGTGGATGATCTCGACCAGTTGCATGGCCGGAGCGGGGTTGAAGAAGTGCAGGCCAGCCACGCGGCCACGGGTCTTGCAGGCGCTCATCAGCGCCGTGACCGACAGGGTCGAGGTGTTGGTGGTCAGGATGCACTCGGGCGACACGATGCCCTCAAGCCGCTGGAACAGGGCGGTCTTGGTGTCGATGTCCTCGACGATCGATTCGATGATCAGATCGCAATCGGCGACATCGGCTTCGTTGTTGGTGAAGGTGATGTGGCTGAGGATGGTGTCCTTGACCGACGCTTCCAGCTTGTTGCGCTCGACCGACTTGGACAGAGCCTTTTCCAGGTTGTCGCGCACCTTGTCGACCGCGCCGGGAGTGGCCTTCACCGAGACGACATCAATGCCGGCCTGAGCCACGACCTGAGCAACACCGACGCCCATGGTACCGCAACCGATCACACCAACTTTCTTAATCTTCATTTTTAAATACCCCAAATTTCTTGGACGTTTCGAACCATGAGAAAATCCGCCGAGTGACACCGGTTACGCCTGCGACATACCCAGCTATGCACTGGAAAGCCTCCCGACTTTCGCACGGACAGAGTCCCCTGAAGGTCACACCTAAGCGCAATCATATAACCAGAATTTGCCCTGCGACGAAATTACATTTCGATGTCGCCCGAATCAAAACAGTCGCGAATCGCCGGAAAGGGCCGCTCCGATCTCGGCGCGGGCGGTGCTCAGCACGTCATCGACGTCATCGACCACACTAAACAGGCGGCTGACGTCGGGCTGCGCGAAGCCGCCGCCGACGATGCCGTCGATCAGGGCCAGCCATGGCGACCAGTAGCCTTGCAGATTGACCAGAACCACCGGCTTGTTATGGAGTCGCAACTGCTTCCACGTCAGGATCTCGAAGGCCTCGTCCAGGGTGCCCAAACCGCCGGGCAGGATGCAAAAGGCGTCGGCCATCTCGAACATGCGGCGTTTGCGGGTATGCATACTGTCGACGACGATCAATTCCGAAATTTCCAGGAACGCCGCTTCGACCCGCATCAGATGTTCGGGAATGACGCCGACCACCCGGCCGCCGGCCTCCAGCGCCGCCTCGGCCAACGCCCCCATCATGCCCAAATGGCCGCCGCCGAACACCAGATCGATGCCGGCCTCGGCCATCTGGCGGCCCAACCGCGCGGCGGCGTCGCGGTGACGCGGATCGGCGCCGGGCGACGACCCGCAGAAGACACAAAGCGAGGTGAGACGTTCGGTAGGTGGGCTGCTCATGGGTCAACTCCTTGCCGGAACCGCTGGGCGACAAAAGGCGGAGGCGTCTCTTATACCATCGCTGTTTGAGCGGATTTGTTGACAGTTTATCGCGTATCGGGGTTGCGACCATCCGACGAACGGCGTACCTCAGGCGAAGATCCCCTCACATAAGGACATTCTAATGCGACGTTCTATTCTCATCGCCGCCAGCCTGTTAGCCGTTCTGTCCATCTCGGCCCAGGCCGCCGAGACCAAGCCGGAAGAGCTGTTGAAGGCGCGTCAAGGTTCGTTTCAGACGCTCAAGCTGCAATTCATGCCGATCGTCGCCGTGGCCAAGGGCGACGCCGCGCTGAGCCCCGACACCGCCGCCCGCGCCGCCAATCTGGTGGCCTTGGCCAAGATCCTGCCGACCACCTTCGGCAAGGGCAGCGAAGCCTTGGCGAAGTCGGACACCAAGCCGGAAGCCTTCACCAAGGCCGAGTTTCTGCAAGGCTTCGACACCCTGGGCGTCGAAGCCGCCAAGTTGGAAGTTGCTGCCAAGGCGGGTGACGTCGATGGCGTCAAAGCCGGTGTAGGCGCCGTCGGTAAGGCCTGCAAGGCTTGCCACGACACCTTCCGCAACGAGTAATATCGTGGCCGGGGGCGGAGACCGCTCCGTCCCCGTCTCTTTATACCCGCACCAGTTCCGCAACGACCGCCGCCGCCGCGACCAGCAGCCCCAGGGCCAGCCACGGGCTGGCGATACGGTTGACCGGCGGAGTCAACGCCAGCGGTATCTGCTTACGACCGGTCAGCAACGGACGGATCAGGTTTTCGTGCTTGCGCAGCAGATAGAACAGCGCCGCCGAGACATGCGCCGCGACGCATAGACCGATCAGATTGAAGTTGAGATGGTGGATCGCCGTCAGCAGCTTGGCCGTATGACGCGACACCAGATGCGCCAACGGCCCCTCGGTGGCGATATCGTCGATCGAGAACAGCCCCGTCGCCGCCTGCACCGCCAACAGCCCCAGCATTACCAGAATCATATAGCCGCCCAAGGGCGTATGGCCGATGGTCGGGGCATGGTCGCCAATATCGCCACGAGTCTTCAGCAAAGCGCGAACCTCGTCGAAATGGCGCCGCACGGCGGACGGCGCGGCGACGAAATCGCTGAAGCGCGAGCGGCTGCTGCCGACCACGCCCCAGGCCAGACGGAACAGCACCAGGGCGATGACCGTCTCGCCGGCCCGCATATGCCACGTCAGCGTCAGATCACTGCTGACCCACAGAAACCCCACCAGCGCCACCAGCGTCCAGTGAAACAGGCGGGTGGGCAGATCCCACACCACCACGCTACGGCTCTCGCCGGTGACACCACGCGGCCTATGCATTATCGACTCCCGGTTGGATCAGCGCTCCGCCGCCAGATTGGCCCCAAGGAAAGAGCGGGTCAAGCCGCCCCGGCCTTAAGCGGTACGCACCGTCTCGACGAAGTCGTCGACGCAATGGGTTAGCGAGGCCGCCTCGGAGGACAGGCGCTGCGCCACCCCCAACAGCCGCGTCGAGGCGGCGACGGTCTGCTCCGACGCTGTGGTGACGCCGGCGATATTGTTGGTCACGTCGTCGGTTCCCGCCGCTGCCGCGTGGACGTTGCGAGCGATTTCGCGGGTAGCCGCGCCCTGTTGCTCGACGGCGACGGCGATTGCCGAGGAAATGCCGTTGATGGCGCCGATAGTGCCGCCGATGCCGGTGATGCCCTCCGCCGCCTCTTGGGTGGCACGCTGCACGGCGGCAATGTGTTGAGCGATTTCCTCAGTCGCCTTGGCCGTCTGGTTGGCCAGGGTTTTCACCTCATTGGCCACCACGGCGAAACCCTTGCCGGCCTCGCCCGCGCGTGCCGCTTCGATGGTGGCGTTCAGCGCCAACAGGTTAGTCTGGCTGGCGATGTCGGTAATCAGGTGAACCACGTCACCGATCCGTTGCGCCGCGCCCGACAACCCTTGAACCATGCCATTGACCCGCCCAGCTTCCTCGACGGCGCCTTGGGTGATCCGCGATGCCTCGGCCACCTGACGGGCGATCTCGCCGATCGACGCCCCCAGTTCCTCGCTCGCCGCCGCCACCGTCTGCACGTTGCCCGAAGCCTGGTGCGACGCCGTGGCGACGACGCCGCTACGCCCCGCCACGTCCGCCGACACGCCGGACATCACCGCCGCCGCCTCTTTCAGGTCATCCACCTGCCCGGCCACCACCAGGACGATGCCGCGCACGCTGTCTTCGAAACATTCGGCCAAATGGTGCATGGTGGCCCGCCGCTCGGTCGTCGCCCGTTTGGCCTGTCCTTGCTGCTCCGCCTCCAAGCGGCCCACGGCGATGGCTTGGTCGCGGAACACTTCGACCGCGCGCGCCATCAGCCCAACCTCG
>DATGZW010000149.1:0-2551 GCA_035297005.1 Patescibacteria group bacterium | reverse complement strand
GCTTCTGGCAGGTGGTGGACAAGCACAAGGTCAACATCTTCTACACCGCGCCGACCGCCATCCGCGCTTTGATGCGTGAAGGCGAAGGCCCCGTCAAAAGCACCAGCCGCGCCAGCCTGCGCCTGCTCGGTTCGGTCGGCGAGCCGATCAACCCGGAAGCTTGGCTGTGGTACCACAACGTGGTCGGCGAGGGCCGTTGCCCGATCGTCGATACTTGGTGGCAGACGGAAACCGGCGGCATCCTGATCACCCCGCTGCCGGGTGCCACCGCTCTGAAGCCGGGCTCGGCCACGCTGCCCTTCTTCGGCGTCAAGCCGCTGATCGTCGATGCCGGCGGTGAAGAAATGCACGGAGCCGTCGAAGGCAATCTGTGCATCTCTGACGCTTGGCCGGGCATGATGCGCAGCATCTATGGCGACCACGAACGCTTCGCCCAGACCTACTTCACCACCTATAAGGGTCTGTACTTCACCGGCGACGGCTGCCGCCGCGACGAGGACGGTTACTACTGGATCACCGGCCGCGTCGATGACGTCATCAACGTGTCGGGTCACCGCATGGGCACCGCCGAGGTCGAATCGGCCCTGGTCGCCCATCCCAAGGTCGCCGAAGCCGCCGTCGTGGGCTATCCGCACGAGATCAAGGGCCAGGGCATCTATGCCTATGTCACCCTGATCAAGGGCGTCAATCCCAGCGAGGATCTGCGCAAGGAACTGGTCGGTTGGGTCCGCAAGGAAATCGGCCCGATCGCCACGCCCGACCTGATCCAGTGGTCGCCCGGTCTGCCGAAGACCCGTTCGGGCAAGATCATGCGCCGCATCCTGCGCAAGATCGCCGCGAACGAGCATGACGCCCTGGGCGACACATCGACCCTGGCCGATCCGACCGTGGTCGAAGACTTGGTCGACAACCGCATGAACCAGGAATAATCCTGGAGTTCATGAGGTTCTAAAACGCCGACGGCGGGGAGAAATCCCCGCCGTTTTCGTTTGTAGGGATGGGTATCTGCGGGCTGCCGGTCTTATAGGCCGATGGCGAAGACCGAGCCTTTGCCCAGAGTCGAAGCGACGCGGATGGGCCGCCCCAGAGTCTTGGCGGCGCGTTCGACGATGGCCAGACCCAGGCCGCTACCTGTGCCGCTGTTGCGGTTGGGATTGCTGAGCTGGTGGAACTCGTCGAAAATCACCGAAAGGTGGGCGGCGTCGATGCCGATGCCGCTGTCCCACACCTCCAGCCAAGGGCGGCCGTCGCGGCACCGCACGCCAATGACGATGCCGCCATGGTCAGTGTAGCGTACGGCGTTGGCGACAAGATTGGCCAGCATGCGCCCGATCAATTTACGATCGGTATGGACGATGCGCCGGCATGCCACCCGCCGCAAACGGATGCCTTTGGCTTCGGCTAATGGACCTTGTGTGACGACCACGTCGTCGAGCAACTCTTGCAACGCCACCTCGGTCGCCTCGACGCGCACGCCGCCGCTGTCGAAGGTTGCCAGATCGAGCAGGTCGTCAAGCTGCGCCGATAGCTTCCGCATGGCCTGCGTCCCCATCCGCACCGCCGGATGGTCTGCCGACAGCAGATGGGCAATCAGCGCGTAATTAAGCTCCAAGGCTTGCAGAGGCTGGCGCAAATCATGGCTGGCCGAGGCCAGGAACAAGGTTTTAGCCTGACTGATCCGCTCGGCTTCGACGCGCGCCGCATTCAATTGCCGGGTGCGCGCTTCCACCAGACTTTCCAGGTGTTCGTTGGCGAAATGCAAGTCTTCCTCGGCCTGTTTCCGCCGCGTCACCTGACGTTTGAGATAGACGATGATGACGGCGATGAGGCCTAGCTCGATGGAGGCGACGATGAGCCCGGTAAAAAAGGCGACCAGCGGCACATCGGGCCGGACCGAGCCGAAGAGCGCGATGGAAACGAGCGCCGCCGTTCCAGTGGCCAGCAACACCGCCAGACCCAGCCCGACGGTGAATACCAGGGTCGGAGAAATCCGTTCCACCAACCGTTCCCCCCGTAGCCTTGGCAAGTCCGTGATCCTCCGACCGACAGGCTGTAAAGATCCTGCAATTATGGAGAATTTATAATCTAGAGATGAAGATCACGCACGGTAATAATTCTAATTAACACCCCATCAGCGGCGGACGCGCGACAGAAAGCCTTCGGTTTCTCCGGTCAAGGCATCCACCACCTTGGTCAGGCTTTTGGCGCTCCAGATCACCCGGACGGTACCCGAGCAGGTCCGTGCCGAGGCGGTCGATAGAGCGGCGACGCTCTTCGATACGGCGTCGGCCTGATGCGCCACTTCCTCGATATCCTTGGCAATCTCGCGGGTGGCCGCCTCTTGCTGCTGCACCGCACCGGCGATGGCCGAGGATACCTCGTCCAGCGAGCGGATGGTGCCGACCACCCCCGCGATGCTGGAGGCCATGGCGCGCGACGATTGCTGGACATCGGCCACTTGGCGGCTGATGTCGTCGGTGGCCCGCGCCGTCTGGTTGGCCAGATGCTTGACCTCATTGGCGACCACGGCGAAGCCCTTGCCGGCCTCGCC
>DATGZW010000148.1:0-6100 GCA_035297005.1 Patescibacteria group bacterium | reverse complement strand
TTACCAGTTCGACCCGGTGCAGACGACCAAGACCAGCGTGCACGGCGCCATCAACATGCTGGGTCTGGCCAAGCGCACCAAGGCGAAGATCTTCCAGTCCTCGACCTCCGAGGTCTATGGCGACCCCACCGTGCATCCGCAGACCGAGGATTATCGCGGCAACGTCAACCCAATCGGCCCGCGTGCCTGCTATGACGAAGGCAAGCGCTGCGCCGAGACGCTGTTTTTCGACTATTTCCGCCAGCACGGCACCCGTATCCGCGTCGCCCGCATTTTCAACACCTATGGCCCGCGCATGCATCCCGATGACGGCCGCGTGGTGTCGAATTTCATCGTCCAGGCGCTACAAAACCAGCCGATCACCATTTATGGCGAAGGCCAGCAGACCCGCTCGTTCTGCTATGTGGACGATTTGATCGAAGGCTTCCTGCGCCTGATGGCGGCACCCGACTCGGTGACCGGGCCGGTCAACCTGGGCAACCCGCACGAGATGACCATCCGCGAACTGGCTGAACGGGTCATCGCCATGATCGGCTCGAAATCCAAGCTGGTGTTCATGCCGCTGCCGCAGGACGACCCGCTGCAGCGCAAGCCCGACATCACCAAGGCGCGGACCCTGTTGGACTGGCAACCGACCATCGCCATCGAAGATGGCTTGGCCAAGACCATCGCCTATTTCGACGGGCAGTTCAAAGCCGGCAAGTTCTCCACCATTCGCCGAGGATAAGCCATAGACCGGCTCCGGACACGACTCCGAAGCCGGTCACCCGACCTATTGCAGCGGCGGAATGCGCAGCACCTGCCCCGGATAGATGGCGTTGGGGTCTTTCAGCATCGGCTGATTCGCGCGGAAGATGACCTCATACTTGTTCGCGCTGCCATACTGTTTTTTGGCGATAGATGACAGGGTGTCGCCGTCCTCGACGGTATAGAAACTCGCCGGGGCAGCGGCGGAGACGCCACCCTGCGACTGAGACTGCGATTGAGACGACTGAGATTGCGCCTGGGCGTCCTGCGCCACCTCGATCTTGTCGTCGACCGAGGCAATACCTTTGCAATTCCCCAGGGCCAGGACGATTTTTTCTTTTTCCTCCTGGCTGGGCACCTGACCAGAGACCATGGCCTTGTCGCCATCGACCTCCACATCCAGGCCCGAGGTGTCGAAGCCCAACTGCTCGACGGCGGTCTTCAAACTATCGGCGGTCGGCGCATCGCCGCCGGAAATTCCCAGCGCGTGGCCGGCTTCCTTGACGAAATCGAGAATGCTCATAACCCTCTCCCTTGCATTTGGGGCTTTTGATGGCCCCTATCACAGTGCGGACATCAAGGCAGGTGGGCAGCGCCAGGGGGCCGACAACGCCTCTACCTCGTGAGAACAGGTCACGGCGTTTTTGCGTGGGCAGCCATTCGTCGATTATGCTTGGCAGCGACAGAAACGGTCGTTATGTTCCCGGGTTCTTAGCTGGAGGCACTATTCGTCTCTCGAGTGAGACGCGCCCCATCATGACGCAGCACTGACGCTGCCTCCCAACCCGGACGTTTCTTCCTCTCGACCTCCTCCGCCGCCGATTTAGCGTTTGGGCCGCCCAATCGGTTGAACGATCATGTCCCGAGGAAAGTACGCCATTAATGTCGTTTAACGAACTCGCCTTGCACCCGCTTGTCTTGAACGCCCTGACCGAGGGCGGCTATACCGAGCCGACTCCGGTGCAAGCCGCCGCCATTCCGCCGGCTTTGGCCGGTCGCGACATCCTTGCCACCGCCCAGACCGGCACCGGCAAGACCGCCGCCTTCCTGCTGCCGTCCCTGACCCGCATCGCCGACCTGCCGCCCCAGCGCATGCCGGGCGCCCCGCGCATTCTGGTGCTGGCCCCCACCCGCGAACTGGCCGCTCAGGTCACTCAGGCCGTGCGCAAATACGGCAAGTTCATGAAGCTGACCAGCGGCGACATCGTCGGCGGCATGCCTTACCGCGACCAGTTGCGCATGCTGTCGCGCCCCGTCGACGTCATCGTCGCCACCCCCGGCCGCTTGATCGATCATGTGCAGCGCGGCCGCATCGACCTCAGCGAAGTTGAAGTGCTGATTCTCGACGAAGCCGACCGCATGCTCGACATGGGCTTTGCCGAAGACGTCGATTTCATCGCCCAGGCCTGCTCGCCCGTCCGCCAGACCCTGCTGTTCACCGCCACCATCGACCGCCGCATGACCGGCTTGGCCAACAAGCTGCTGCGCAACCCGACCCGCGTCGCCATCGAGGCGACCGCCTCGACCGCCCTGTTGATCGAACAGCGCCTGCATCATTGTGACGACATGGAGCACAAGCGCCGCCTGTTGCATCACTTCGCCTCGTCGGACGACGTGACCAAGGCCATCGTCTTCGCCGCCACCAAGCGCGACGCCGATACCCTGGCGCGCGGCCTGAACGACGCCGGCCACCAGTCGGCGGCGTTGCATGGCGATATGACCCAAGAGCAGCGGAACCGCACCTTGCAGCGCCTGCGCAATGGTCAGTTGCGCCTGCTGGTGGCCACCGATGTCGCCGCGCGCGGCATCGATGTGCCCGACATCTCGCATGTCATCAACTTCGACCTGCCGCGTGCCGCCGAGGATTACGTACACCGTATCGGCCGTACCGGCCGCGCCGGCGCCGAGGGTGTGGCGATTTCCTTCGCCGCCCGTGCCGACCGCGACTTGGTCATGCGCATCGAGCGCTACACCAAGGCCACTCTGACCCTGCATGTGGTGCCCGGCCTGGAGCCCCGTCCCTGGGCGGCGCACACCCCCAGCCCGTCATCCGCCCGGCCCAGCCGCGGCCGTCCGGGCGGCCCGTCGGGCAAGCCGTGGCTGAAGAACAAGAGCGAAGGTTCGGCCAACAAGCCGCAAGCCAACGCCCACGGCGCCCGCGCGCGCTAAGTACGACAGACTTTCGCCGCCCCACGATGTCCTCGTGGGGCGGCGTTACGTCTCTTACTTGAAGCCGGCCAGCCACTTCTGGATATAGGGCGCGTAATCGCGATCCGCCTTCAAGATGTGATCGACCAGCCACTGCATCAGAAGCTTCCGCACTTCCGCCGCATCCGGGTTCGGCGATGACTTCAGTTCATAGACCCGCCGCGTGAAATCGTTATGCGACTTGCGATGCGCCTCCAAGTGAGGATAGCCGGCGCTATTCATCGCGTCTTCCTCGCTACGGAAATGCCGGCCGACATAGACAACGATCTTGTTGACGATGTCCCGCGCGATAGCGACCTCGTCATGTCGCCCCTCTGCCTTTTCGAGCGTGCTTATCATCTCGACAAGTTGGCGATGCTCTGAATCGATCTTGTCTATACCCAGAGCATACTGCCGTTGCCAGGTAACCATGTGCGCCCTCGTCTGGACCGGGATCTTGGTCTGAGAATTCTTAAATCTGGAATTAGAGGCTAACGCGATCCAGCCGCCCCGGCAACCGACCGATAGTCCGCGCCAGGGACCATGTCGTCGTGAACACCGCTCCATCGCCGACGCCAACTAACTCGGCTGACCATAACCGACGGCATCGACCACCACAAGGTGGCGAAATCAGCCGGCTCGCATCCGAATAATAGCAATCTCCGTTACGCCATTAAAACAACAGGTTGCGCCCCATTTTCGACTGTTTCAAAGTGCCTGTCTGGGACAAATCACGTGATTCGACAGGTTCACCGATCAAAATAGAGCCCTTGGGGCGGGCGGCGGCTGCGCAATATTTCGACGGAAATTTCGATCCATTCCGGGACGATCTCTTTAATACCGGCCCGGCGCTGTCGGTACGGCAGCTCAGCCGAACCCCACCTCGACCAGCAAGCGGTGGAAATCGCGCAGGTATTTTTCGCCCTGCGCCGGGTCGGGCACGCTGGCCAGGAACTTTTCCTCGAACTGCGGCTGGCGCAGATGGCCGATTACCCGCTGGCGGGCCAGTTCCATGCTTTTGCCGCGAATCAGCACACCCGAGCCGCAGAACTTGATCAAGCGGATCGCCCGCATCGCCAGGGGATCGTCGGCTTTGTCGATCTTTTCGATGATGCCTTCATCGACCAGATAGCGGGCCAAGGCCTCGTCCACACAATTGGCCAAGGCCTTGCGCTCCGGCTCGGCCACCGGCTCGGTCGCCAACAGGCTGGCATTGGTCGCCGTCAGCGCCGCCATGCGGTCGCGCGGAGCCACCCGCAGCGACACCCAAGCGTCGATATGATCGGCGCCGCGCACCCCGTTCGCCAGCGCCTCGAACAACGCCCCTTTGACGGTCGCGGCCAACGTCGAACAAACCAGCCCCAACAGGAAATGTACGCGGCGGCATTGATCGGACAGCGCCGTCAGCACGCCGGACATGGCCTGTATCGGCACCGAACCGCCGCTCAGATTGGACAGATGGGCATAGCGATGCACCAGCGCCTCGGCGGCGGCGGGACCGCCGATCACTTGATCCAGACGGATCAGGCGATGCATGACCTTGTGGAACATCTCGTATTCCTGACGTGGCTCGTTGCGCGACAACGGGTTGGGGCCACGGATTTCACGGGTAACGCGGGTCAGCAGCACGCGTCCGGTCTGCGGCAGGCGTTCGGCAGCGAACAGGCTGTTCAACGGAGCGAAACAGGGCGGCGAGAACTTGGCCGCCTCGGCCTGACCGGCGACCAGATCGCAGATATGGCACAGTGCCGTGCCCAAATTCGACTGGAAACCCAACAGATCCTGCACCATCTGCGCCGAGACGACGATGTCGGCGATCACCCCGTCGATCATGCGATAGGCGAAGGCGTCCTCCGCATCCTCGGCCGCCCAGGCGATCAGGATGTCCAGCTTACCCAGCCAACTGCGGGTTTCCAGCAGCCGCCGGGCCATCTGCAAACCGCACAGATAGTCGCGCTCCGGCCCCTCGGCGGCGGGCAGAGATTTGACGATGGCAGCAAAGCTCTTATCGGCGGCAGGCTTGAGAGCCGCCGTCGCCGCCCGCGCCCGCGCAGTGATCTTTTCCCACTGCGCATGCAGAAAGTCGCGGCGAACCTTGGACTCGTCGCCAGTGGCGCGCGCCTGCAAGGTGGCGACGGCGTCGATGCCCGATCCCAACAGCCGGTCTTTATCGCCGAAGCGGCGCAGCTCTTGCGCCGAATGCAGCAATTCAGTCGGCGTCAGCACCATCTCGTCGAGATATTTGCGGCACATGCGGCCGATGGTGATGCGCGAGTCCAACCCATAGAAATCGTTCAACTCGCCGCAGACCGGAGCCTCGGCAACCTGCGCCAGCGACAGATCAACCTTGGGCGGACCGCCGGTCTTTTCCAGGATGATGGTTTCTGCATGCAGCCCGTCCATGCGGGCGAAGTCGCGGACCACCCGCACCGCTTCGTGGTCGCCCTTTTGCAGCAGGTTGTCGGCGAAGGCCTTGGCCTGCTCCTCGTCACCCTTGATCTCGGCGACCACCCAATGCTTGTCGCGCAGGAACTGAATTTCAAACGAGGTCGAGCGGCCACTCATGACGGTTGCTCCGCCAGACGCTCCCGCAGGCGCAGCTCCGACTTGGCCAGATCGGGGGGAGGCAAACGTTCGGCCAAGGCCTCAACTCCGCGCCGCGAGGCGTCGATGACCGCCGACTGATCCGACGCCGCCGCCAGACTCAGCCAGAAATGCGCTTCGACATCGTCATGCTCGACGCCATGGCCGGTGGCGTATTTGACTCCCAGATTATACTGCGCCAGCGCATCGCCCTGCTCCGCCGCCGCCCGCAGCCAGCGCGCCGCCTCGGCCTCGTCATGCTCGACACCGTCACCAGCCTCGAACATCAAGGCCAGGTCGTACTGCGCCCGTGCATCGCCCTGTTCCGCGGCACGCAGATACCACCCTGCCGCCGATGTGGCGTCGCGCGGCAGATCCTGGCCCTGCTCCAACAGCATGCCCAGACGGTATTGAGCGCGTGGATCGCCTTGCTCGGCAGCGCTGTTCAGCCAGCGGATCGCCTCGGCGGCATCGCGCGCCACCCCGCGCCCATCCAGCAGCACCACCGCCAGCATATAGGCGGCGGCATGATCGCCTTGCTCGGCGGCACGACGGAACCAGCCCGCCGCCGCAGCCGGATCCT
>DATGZW010000147.1:0-2050 GCA_035297005.1 Patescibacteria group bacterium | reverse complement strand
GCCGGCAGCAGGCTGGGATGATAGGCAGCGTGGCAGGCCCCGCATTCCTTGACATAGGCGGCGGGGAAGCCGATGGGACGCCAGCCCAGCACCGGCAGGCGCTCCAGACCGGTACCGCCCACCCCCACCAGCACCGCGACGCCGCTCAGCACCGCCAGCGCGCGGCGGCTGCGCGGGCGCGGCGGCGGGGTGCCAGGGGCAGTGGTTTTGCGGCCGTCGATCATGGTCAGGATCAGGTTTTCCCGCAGCAAGCGGCTTTCAACCAGTACTCCACCGAGATGCAGCGCCGCCAGCAGCAGGATGACATCGGCTAGAAATTCATGCAGTTCCTTGACCGCGATGCCGGTGGCGAAAGGGATCAATCCGGCCAGCGGGCCTTGCTTCGCCTCGCCGCCCAGCACGATCAGTCCGGTGACCACCAGCCCGGTCAGGGTGATCAGCAGCGCATAGATCATCGCTCCGCCCGCCGGATTGTGGCCCAGGCTGGGATGCGGCTTAGCCGTCAGCAGGGATTTGACATGGGCGATGATGGCCGAGGGCGCGGGCGGGAATGAGGTCCAGCGGCTGTGCTCGGGACCAAGCACGCCCCACACGGCGCGGAACAGCAGCAGCAGGCCGATGACGTAGCCGCAAAGGAAATGCCAACCGAACCAAGTGTCCGGCAGCAGGAATCCCGACAGCGCGCAAAAGCCGACGCAGCCGACCAGCAGCCAGTGAAACAGGCGGGTCGGCAAATCCCAGATGAGCAGGCGCATGGACGAGGCGGTCTCCCGATGGTCAGTGGGGGAGACCATAGCCCGCCCGCCCGCCCTCAGACCACCCTAATGGATCCAACTCGACAGGCTTTGGGTCAACAGGCTGTGTAGATGCGGCGGCTGTACCGGCTTGTGCAGGATGGAAAAGCCGCTGGCCTCGGCTTCACGCAGGCGTTCGGGGGCGGTGTCTCCGGTGATGATGATGCAGGGAATCGGGGTGTTGAACAGGGCGCGGATATGACGCACCGCTTCGGCTCCGGTGCGGCCGTCGCGCAGACGGTAATCGGCCAGAATGGCGTGCGGCTGCCGCCGCCGCGCCTCCAGCAATTCTATGGCTTCTTCTTCCGATCCGGCAGCGAGCACTTCGTAACCCCATTCCTCCAGGATCATGCCCAACCCCTTCAGCACCGGCGCTTCGTCGTCGATGATCATCACCAGCCGCCGACCGCCGCTTTCCAGGGCTGCCGCTGGGCGGGGCGGTTGCACCATTTGGGCGGGGGCTTGAGGAATTTCGACCGAGAACATCGAACCGCGCCCCGGCACCGAGCGCAAAACCAGCGGATGGTCAAGCAGCCGGGCCAAGCGGCGGACGATCGCCAACCCCAAGCCCAGCCCCTGCGAGCGGTCGCGCTCGGGATTACCCAACTGGGTGAATTCCTGGAAGATCTCTTCGGTGCGGTCGGCGGGGATGCCGATGCCGCTGTCCCACACCTCGATGCGCAGATTGGCGCCGGCTGGACGCACCCCCACCAATATCCGGCCCTTGGGGGTGTAACGCACAGCGTTGGCGACCAGATTGCCAAGGATCCGCCCCAGCAAGGTGGGGTCGCTGCGGGTGAAGGCGTGGCAGGGCATGACGGTCAGGCCGATGCCCTTGCCATGGGCGGCCAGGGTGTATTCATTGGCGATGCGTTCCAGCAGCGGGGCCAGCGCGAAGTTTTCGACATGCGGGGCGACCACGCCGGCATCCAGCCGCGACACGTCGAGCAGGGATTCCAGCAGCAGGTTCAAGCCTTCCAGCGATTGCTGCAAATCGTCGAGCATCGAAGCGCCTGGGGTATCCTTGATCTTCAGTGATAGCGCCGAGGTGAAGAACATCAGCGCCTGCACCGGCTGGCGCAGGTCATGGCTGGCGGCGGCGAGGAATTTAGACTTAGCCAGATTGGCTCGCTCGGCCTCCTCCTTGGCTCGGCGCAGGGCGTCTTCGGCGGTATGCTGGGCGGTCATGTCGCGGGCGATATGGACATAGCCACGCATGGTGCGCTGCTCGTCGTACAGCGGCGTCATTGTCACAT
>DATGZW010000146.1:0-4063 GCA_035297005.1 Patescibacteria group bacterium | reverse complement strand
ACACAGGTTGCCGCCGTCGGCGACATAGGTCAGCATGCGGCCATAGGCATCGACCGCGTCGGTGGGCTGCATGCCCAATGCCTTCCACGGAACCAAGCCCCATGTCGGCGTGCTGGCGCAAGTGCCGACGGCGCCGGCGCTGTCGAGGGCCGGACAGGGCAGGGTGCCGTTGCGCTGAGCATAAAGGGCGATCGCCTTGCCCGCCTGGTTTTTGCCGATGTCGGTCTGGGTGATGTGGGCCAGATCGGCTTTGGCGCCGACCAGGCGCATGCCGGCGACCGCCAGCACGCCAACCATGAGGATTGCGAACACCACCATGGCCAGGGCGGAGCCGGACTGCCCGGCCAGGCGGCTCCTCCAACGGTTGTTCGGCATGGCGGCGTGTCCCCTATGATTTACCTCCAGCAGAGTAGCCCGGAAGCGCTATAGGGACAATCCTCGCCATCACCCGTCCCGGCTGGGACGGGTGATTTTCGACATATTTACTGTTGTTGCTGCTTTTGCGGCTGCACGGCCTGCATCGGCTTGACCTTGCGGGCGTCGTTGACCGAAACCTCGACCTCCAGTTCCTCGCCGTGGCCGCCGCGCCGGATGCCGCGTACCGGGGCGGCGTCCAGATAGTCCAGGCCGACGGCGACGCGGACATGGGCGCGGGCGTTCGACATGCGGTTGGCGATGTCGTAGCTCAGCCAGCCGGCGCCCTCGACCCAGGCTTCGGCCCAAGCGTGGCTGGCCATTTGCTCGTCACCGGCGGTGTCGGTGCACAGATAGCCGCTGACATAGCGGGCCGGCACGCCCAAGGACCGGGCGCAGGTGACGAACAGATGGGCGTGGTCCTGGCACACTCCCGATTTGCGGTCCAAGGCCTCACGCGCCGAGGTTGCCGAATGGGTGGTGCCCGGCTTGTAGTCCACGGCGTCGCGCACGCCCTGCATCAAGCGGTCCAAGCCCTTGCGCGAGCTGGACAGAAAGGCCGGCTTGAAGCCCTGGGCGAAGCGGCCGACGCGGTCGTCGCATTCGGTCAGCCGGGTCGATCGCAGGAACAACTCGGGCGAGTGCGGTTCGCCATCGGACAGCAAAGGCTTGCCGCCATCGGCGATCTCGACCTCGCCGACCGCCGAGATGCGGATTTCCTCATGCGGCTTGTCGATCACCAGCACATGCGCCGCATTGCCGAACGCGTCGGTCCATGGCCGCAGATTGCCCGGTCCCGTCAGTTTCCATGACAGCACCCGCTGAGTGGCCCCGGAAATCGGGGTCAGGCGCAGATACTGGACCGAGTAATTGGCCGCGGACTGATAGCGGTAGATGGTTTCGTGGTTGATGGCCACGCGCATGATCCGCCTCCCTTATACCGACATCATAAAATCGCGCGAGATTTGCTCGGAGACCTCGGCGGTGCGGTCGAGCACCTCCATCAGGAACTCGTGCAGACCGTCGCCGAGAATGCTCTCCATGCGGCCATAGCGCAGGCGCGCACCGAACTCGCCGGACAGGCGTTCGCATTCCAACTGCCGCCCATCGGACACCGCCGCCAGCATTTCGGTGACCTTGTCGAAGCAAAAGCGCAGCGAGCGCGGCATTTCAGGCCGCAACACCAGCAGTTCCGCCACCCGCGAGGGGGTGATCACGTCGTGATAGACTTGGTGATAGGCGCGGAAGGCACCGACCGAGCGCAACACCGCGCCCCATTCATAGTAATTGGCGGCGGGATCGTTGTCCGAACCGCCTTGCGCCAGCAAATGGTATTTGGTGTCCAGCAGGCGGGCGGTGTTGTCGGCCCGCTCGATGAAGGTGCCCAGACGGGTGAAGCCGAAGCTATCGTTGTGCAGCATGGTGCCGTGGGTGACGCCACGGAACAGATGCGAGCGTTCCTTTACCCAGTCGTAGAACTCGCGCAATCCGCGCGCCTGCAAGCCGGCATCGTCCATGTCGCGGATGTGCAGCCAGGTGGTGTTCAGGCTTTCCCATAGCTCCACCGAGATGGTGGCGCGCAGGGCGCGGGCGTTTTCGCGGGCGGCGCGCACGCAGTTCCAGATCGACGACGGATTGCTGCGGTCCAGCGTCAGAAAGGCGATGACGCCGTCTTCGGTGACATCGCCATGCGTGTTGGCGTACAGGCCTTGCGCTTCCAGGATGGCCAGCACGGCGATCCATTCGCTGTTGTCGTTGGCGTTGGGACGCCCCTGGACGGCCAGCCGCTGGCTGACGTCCAAGATGCGGGCCATGTTCTCGGCACGCTCAATATAGCGGCCGGTCCAGTACAGATTTTCGGCGGTGCGGCTAAGCATTGGTTACTCCTCCAGCACCCAGGTGTCCTTGGTGCCGCCGCCTTGCGACGAGTTCACCACCAGCGATCCATCGGTCAGCGCCACGCGGGTCAAGCCGCCCGGCACCAAAGCCATGCCGTCGCGTCCGGTCAGCACGAAGGGGCGCAAATCGACATGGCGCGGGGCCACGCCTTCTTCGACGAAGGTCGGGCAGGTGGACAGCGCCAAAGTCGGTTGGGCGATGTAGCCGTCGGGATTGGCTTTGACCAGCGCCTTGAACTTCTCATGCTCGGCCTTGGTCGCCTTGGGGCCGACCATCATGCCGTAACCGCCCGAGCCCTGGGTCTCCTTGACCACCAGCTCGGCGATGTTGTCCAGCACATAGGCGCGGTCGTCGGGGCGCGAACAGCGGAAGGTCGGCACGTTGCCGATCAGCGGCTCCTCGTCCAGATAGAAACGGATGATATCGGGCACATAGGGATAGGTCGATTTGTCGTCGGCGACTCCGGTGCCGATGGCGTTGGCCAGCGACACGCCGCCGTTGCGATAGACCGACATCAGCCCCGGTACGCCCAACAGGCAGTCGGGGTTGAAGGCCAGCGGATCCATGCAGTCGTCGTCGAGGCGGCGATAGATCACGTCCACCCGGCGCGGGCCGTGGGTGGTGCGCATCCACACGGCGTCGTCGCGGACGAACAGATCCTGCCCTTCGACCAGTTCGACGCCCATTTCTTCGGCCAGGAAGGCGTGTTCGAAATAGGCGCTGTTATAAGGGCCGGGCGTCAGCACGGCGACGGTCGGGCTATGGGCGGCGGCTTCTGGGGCCACCGAGCGTAGCTGGCGCAGCAGTTCGGCCGGGTAGTGATCGACCGGAGCGACGCGGTTTTCCGAGAACAGCTTGGGGAACAGGCGCATCATCACCGCCCGGTCTTCCAGCATGTAGGAGACGCCGGACGGCGTGCGTAGATTGTCTTCCAGGACGTAGAACTCGCCCTCGGACACCCGCACGACGTCGATGCCGGCGATGTTCACATAGACATTGCCGGGGACGTTCAGGCCCTTCATCTCGGGCCGGTACAGGTCGTTGCGCAGAATATGCGAGGCCGGAATGATGCCGGCCTTGATGATGTTCTGGTCGTGGTAAATATCGGCCAGGAACATCTGCAACGCCTGCACGCGTTGGAACAGGCCGCGTTGCAACTGCTCCCATTCACGGGCGGCGATGACGCGGGGAATCAGGTCGAAGGGAATCAGGCGTTCGGTGCCAGCGGCGCTGCCATAGACGGCAAAGGTAATACCAATACGCTGAAACAGCAGGTCGGCCTGCTCGCGCTTATTGGCGAAAACATCGCCGGAAGTGGCGCCAAGCCACTGGGCGATGTGGTCATAAGGCTGACGGACCGATCCGTCCTTGCCGTACATCTCATCGAAGATGCCGTTCACTGTCATCGGCTCCCCTCTCACGTTGGTCATGACAACTTAAAGCAATTGTCATGCCACTATCCGAGGCCGCATTCCGGGCGGAAAACCGCGACAGGTATTCGCCGGGTGGGTGCGGCCCTGCCCGTCGAATAAGCAATAGACCCTTTCCAATGAGGTGAAAAGCCCATTCCCTGAGCAGTGGCAATTCGGGAGGGGGAATAGCCAAAAGGCGAGGGAGCGGGCTATTTCAGCACCGCGTCACCTCGCCTTTGGTTGCGCAACCTATATGTGTGGCAAGTCTGCCCCGGTCAGCGTCCGCTGCGGGCGATTTCGGCGAAACGGCGCATGCCCAGCAGCACGCCGCGAACATC
>DATGZW010000145.1:0-3480 GCA_035297005.1 Patescibacteria group bacterium | reverse complement strand
TCGCCAAGCGGGAATACCAGGCCTCGAACGAGACCTTCACTTCCACCACCTGGATCAACTTCATCGCCGTCGGGCTAGGGCTGGTCCTGGCGCTTGGCCTGGCCTGGGCCATCGTCAAATCGATCACGGTGTCCATTGCCGAGATGATCGTGGTGATGAACCGCCTCGCCAATGCCGACACCTCGGTCGAGGTGACCGGGCGCGACCGCCGCGACGAAATCGGCGACATGGCCAAAGCGGTCGAAGTGTTCAAGCTTAACGCCATCGAGCGTCATCGCCTGGAAGCCGAGGAAAAGGCCTCGCTGGCGCGCCGCGAAGCCCGTCAGCGCAAGTTGGAGAACCTGACCAGCGACTTCGACGGCACCGTCATGGCGGTGTTGGGCGGCGTGTCGGCGGCGGCGCGGAAAATGAACGAGATGTCGCGCAGCATGACCGCCATCGCCGAAGAGACGCAGCGCCAGGGGGCTGCCGTATCGGCGGCGACCGAACAGGCCAGCACCAATGTCTCGACCATCGCCTCGGCCAGTAATGAGCTGTCGGCCTCGATCCACGAGATTGCCAGTCAGGTCAACCGCTCGGCCACTATCGCCGCCAATGCGGTGACCGAGGTGGACGCCACCACCCGCAAGATGGAAAGCCTGTCGAATGGGGCCAATCGTATCGGCGAGGTGGTCAAGCTGATCAACGACATCGCCAGCCAAACCAACCTGTTGGCCCTCAATGCGACCATCGAGGCTGCCCGCGCGGGTGACGCCGGCAAGGGTTTCGCCGTGGTCGCCAACGAGGTCAAGACCCTGGCCAACCAGACGGCCAAGGCCACCGGCGAGATTGCCGGCCAGATTCAGGGCATCCAGGACGAAACTCACGGCGTGGTCGAAGCTATTCAGCGTATCACCTCGGTGATCAACGAAATCAACGAGATGTCCGCCGCCATCGCCAGCGCCATCGAGGAACAAGGCGCCGCCATGCAAGAGGTGGTGCGCAACGTCGAGGAAGTCTCGATGGGCACCCGCGAAGTCGCCTCTAACATCGCCCAGGTGGTCGAAGCGGCGGGACATACCGGCAATATGGCCGGTCAGGTGGAAACCGCCGCCGGCCTGTTGACCGGCGAAAGCGACAAGCTGCGCGGCTCGGTGGAACAGTTCCTCGGCGGGGTCAAAGCCGCCTGACCGGCGGCGGCGTCAGCGGCTGGGCGGCACGCGGGTCTCGCCACAGGGGCCGCTTTGCACATAAGCGGTGTGCAGGCTGGTGAGGAAGTCCGTTTGCCGGTCCTGCGCCGTTGCCGGCGGTTCGATCAGCCAGCCCAAAGCGACGATGACGCCGACCAAGGCCAGCCCCGCGCGATATTCCCGCGCGATGTCGAAAAGACGTCCTTTGACAGTGTAGATCATCATCGCCGCCTCCTCTGCTTAACCCTGCGTCAACAGACTTAAAGGTAGGGATTCGGCCATAAAGCTTCGATTGGGAAAGCCGTAAAATCCGCATAAAGCCGAGCGGATCACTCCGCCGCCAGAACCGTGATGCGTACCGGAACAACGCCGTCGTTCAGCATCGACAAATCCCGCGCCGCCTGTTCCGACAGGTCGATCAGCCGCCCGCCGATATAGGGGCCGCGATCATTGATGCGCACCACCGAGCCCTTGCCGTTCTTCAGGTTGGTGACCAACACCAGGGTGCCAAGCGGCAAGCTCCGGTGGGCGGCGGTGCGCAACTGGGTCGAATGGATTTCGCCGCTGGCGGTGCGCCGTCCGGCATGCGGACCGCCATACCAAGACGCCATGCCCATGGCCGAGCGCGGGATATGAAAGACCACCGGTGCGGCCTCCGGCGCGACTAAGTCGGCGTTCTCGGTGGGGATGGCGGCGGCGGGCTGGGCGGTGGTCAGACCGGCAGCGAATACCGCGATGGCCGCCCAAAGGCGCGGTCGGGCGGAGTAAATACGAAGCTGTCCTGTTGTCATCGCTGCTATCCTGGTTATTTCTGCGCTTATCGATAGCAACGGTGCGCGTTGGGCGGCCATACGGATTGTCGTAAAGGATATTAAGCCGGCGTTAAGGGCCGCTATGCCGGCAACGCGGCAAACATCATCCCGTGTGAACTGGCTAACAGGCGGCGGCGTGCCGTTCGCATAAGTTTTCCTCATCGCCGCCCCGGCATGGTGCCAGGGCCTCAGGACAGGAAAACATCAGATGACCAATCTTCGTTCCCCGCTGTTCGCCGTTGCCGCCCTGGTCACCCTTGCCGCCGCCGCGCCGGTCATGGCCGGAGACGTGCAAACCGGCGGCATTCCGCTGGGTATGGGCGGGAGCACCACCAACAACTCCTTCAGCGCCAGCAATGTCGCCGCCGGGGTGGGCAATCAGGCCTTCCAGCAAATCCACTCGTCGCAAAAGGGCGCGGGCCAGGGCTTCGGCATGTCCGGCTATTCCTTCCCCGGCATGCCGATGGCGGGCGGGCTGACCAACAACACCGCCCAAGCCAACAACGTCGCCGCCGGTGTCGATAACTCGGCGCTTCAGCAGTTGGGGCTGTCGCAACGGGGTGTTCGCGGCGGCGTCGCTAACAACAACTTGAGCGCCCTCAACCTGTCCGCCGGGGTCGGTAACTTCGCCGGGCAGAATCTGTTTCAGACACAACGCTAAAAGGTGGACGCGGTGGCCGGTATCGCGCCGGCCACCCGCGCCCTCATGGAACATCCCGCGCCACCCGCATCCCATTGGCAAGGTAGCGCACCGTCGGTTCATAGAAGAACCGCGACGAGGACGCCGCATAGCTGTGGTCGTTGCGCCAGGATCCTCCGCGCAGCACCCGCTGGTGGCAGTCCTTCTTGTCGCGCGCGCTGCCGTCCTTGGGAGCCCCGGCATGCGAGGGGAACCAGCAATCCGCCACCCATTGGGCGACTCCGCCAGCCATGTCGGACAGGCCGAAGGGGTTGGCGGGGAAGGTGCTGACTGGCTCGGGGGCATCCTTGTGATAGGGCGTGCCGCAATCCTGGCAGTTGGCCTTGCCGTTTTCCAGCTTGTCTCCCCACCAATAGGTGGTCGTGGTGCCGCCGCGCGCCGCATATTCCCATTCCGCTTCGGTCGGCAGGCGATAGCTCTTTCCGCTGAGCTTGGACAGCCAGCCGACATAGTCCTGTGCGTCGTCCCAACTGAGGTTGCGCGCCGGGCTGTCGTCCGCCGCTTGGTCCAGTTCCGAGACTGCCTTGCAGGCTCCGGCGGTGACGCAGGCATGCCATTCGGCGACGCTGACCGGCGCTTTGGCGATGGCGAAGCCATGCGCCAAGGTCACCGTATGCGCCGGCCGCGAACTGGGATCGCCCGACGATGCCCCCATGGTGAAGCTTCCCGCTGGCAGTTTGGCCAGCACCGGGCATTGCGCGCAATCGCGGCCATCGGCGGCGGCGGGCGGTGGCGGCAGGGGAGCCAGCGGCGTGGATATCGCCACCGGAGTAGCCTCGGCGCGCTTCGGGGACGCGGC
>DATGZW010000144.1:0-9835 GCA_035297005.1 Patescibacteria group bacterium | reverse complement strand
GAGAAGAAATACGGACTGCAATCCTTGCCCGCCAGATTGGCCGCCGGGGCACTGAGGCTAATCAGAAAAGCCCCGCCAGCCGCCGCCATCGGCACCAAAGCGGCACTGGCCTTGGCGTCGGACGATACCAGAACCACCTGGGCGCGCTGGTCGCGCAGCAGGCGGGTCATGGCTTGACGGGCGGCATCGACGTCGCGCTTATCGTCGAACACCGTCAAGTCGAACTCGGCCCCGCCCAAGCGCCCGCCCAGATGCTTGACGCCCAGCTTGAAGCCGTCCAACTGGTCCTGCGCCTGGTTGGCGTTGGGACCGGACAGGGTGCCGATGAAGCCGATGTTGAGATCCTGGCCGCCCGCCGCCGCTGCCGGCCCGACCGAGGCCGCCGCCAATAGAACCGCCGCCAGAAGGTTGCGCCAGAGTCCCATCATTGCCCCCCTTTAGCGTTTCTTGGCGCGGGCGAAGGCGTCAGCCAGAGCGCCACCGAAAGCCCCGCCGCCATCCGACAAACCGCAGCCGGTCTTGGGCTTCGACGCGGGCTTCTGCCCCGCCGACGATGGCTTGCGCTGGTCGCGACGCCCCTCGTCGCGGTTGCCCCGAGACTGTTGCTGCTGCTCACGCGGCTGCGGGCGCGCCGTCGGCTCGTCCATGCGCATGGACAGGGCGATACGCTTGCGCGGCAAATCGACCTCGACCACCTTGACCTTGACCACGTCGCCGGCCTTAACCACCGTATGCGGGTCTTTGACGAATTTGTCGGCCAGCACCGAGATATGCACCAGCCCGTCCTGGTGCACGCCGATATCGACGAAAGCGCCGAAATTGGTGACGTTGGTGACCACGCCTTCCAGGATCATGCCGGGTTGCAGATCCTTCATCTGCTCGACACCCTCTTTGAAGGCGGCGGTCTTGAACTGGCCGCGCGGATCGCGGCCGGGCTTTTCCAACTCGCCGAAGATGTCGGTGACCGTGGGCACGCCAAAGCGTTCGTCGGTGAAGTCGCCGATATCGAGCGAGCGCAGGAACGCCGCATCACCGATCAAAGCCTTGAGATCCTTGCCAGTTCGCGCGGCGATGCGCTCGACCACGGGATAGGCTTCGGGGTGTACCGACGAGCCATCGAGCGGATTGTCGCCGCCAACCACGCGCAGGAAGCCGGCCGATTGCTCGAACGCCTTGGGGCCGAGGCGCTCGACTTTCTTAAGCTCGTTCCGGGTGCGGAATGCCCCGTTGGCATCGCGGTAGGTAACGATGTTGCGGGCCAGAACCTGACCCAATCCGGCCACCCGCGCCAACAGCGCCGCCGAGGCCGTGTTGACGTCGACGCCGACGCCGTTCACGCAATCTTCGACCACCACGTCGAGCGAGCGGCCAAGCTGCTGCTGATCGACGTCATGCTGATACTGGCCGACGCCGATTGCCTTGGGATCGATCTTGACCAACTCGGCCAAGGGGTCTTGCAGGCGGCGGGCGATCGACACCGCGCCGCGCAAGGTCACGTCGAGTTCGGGGAACTCCAGCGCCGCCACTTCCGACGCCGAATAGATCGACGCGCCGGCTTCCGACACCATCACCTTGGTCAGCCCCAACTCCGGATGCAGGCGCATGAGGTCGCCGACCAGCTTGTCGGTCTCGCGCGAGGCGGTACCGTTGCCGATGGCCACCAACTCGGTCTGGAAGCGCCGCGCCATTGAGGCAATGGCGTTGATCGAGCCGTCCCAATCGTCGCGCGGCGCATGCGGATAGATGACGCCGGTGTGCACCACCTTGCCGGTCTTGTCGATCACCGCCACCTTGACGCCGGTGCGGATGCCGGGATCCAGGCCAATCGTCGCGCGCATGCCGGCGGGAGCCGCCAGCAGCAGGCTTTGCAGGTTGCGGGCGAAGACGTTGATGGCTTCGGTGTCGGCGGATTCGCGCAAGCGGTTGACCAACTCGATTTCCAGGTGCAGGTGAATCTTCACCCGCCAGGCCCAGCGGACAGTCTCGACCAACCAGGCGTCAGCCGCACGGCCGCTGGCGGAAATGCGGAAACGCGCGGCAATCCGCCGTTCGCACTCGCCGGGCAGACGCGAGCCTTCTTCCTCGTCGGCGGCCATCAACTTCAAAAGTAGCGCGTTCTCGTTGCGTCCACGCAACAAGGCCAGGGCGCGATGCGAGGGAATCGCCTTGATGGCTTCGCGGTAATCGAAGTAATCCGAAAACTTCGCGCCCTTTTCGGCCATGCCCTCGGCCATTTTGGAGACAACGACGCCGCTGTCCCACAGATGTTCGCGCAGGCTGCCCAGCAAATCGGCATCCTCGGCCATGCGTTCGACCAGAATCTGCCGCGCGCCGTCCAGCGCCGCCTTGACATCGGCAACGCCTTTCTCGGCATCGACGTAAGCAGCGGCAACGATTTCAGGCACTTGCGCCGGATCATTGAGCAACGCGTCGGCCAGCGGCTCCAACCCGGCTTCACGGGCGATCTGGGCCTTGGTGCGGCGCTTCTGCTTATAGGGCAGATACAAATCTTCAAGACGCGCCTTGGTATCGGCGGCGGCGATCTCGGCGGCCAGTTCGGGGGTCAGCTTCCCCTGTTCCTCGACGGATTTGAGGATGGCCCCACGGCGGTCGTCCAATTCGCGCAGATAGCCCAGCCGCTCCTCCAGCTTACGCAGTTGGGTGTCGTCCAAACCGCCGGTCGCCTCCTTGCGATAGCGGGAGATGAAGGGAACGGTGTTGCCTTCATCAAGCAAAGCGACAGCGGACGCGACTTGCGATTCGGCGACGGCCAGCTCTTGGGCGATACGGCGGCTGATGGTTGTCATGATCTCCGGGGCGTCGATGGTCGGGCCTCAGGCTTTACCCCATCCATGCCCCGCTGCGCCAGCCCCCATGACGCGAGCGCCTGCCCAGCGGCGGAAGCTCTCGACGTCTCCCAGCTTCTCCTATATATTTTTCAATAGTCCGCCTGAAGCCGATCCCCTCTCTTTTGCAGCCCGCACGCCTGGGAGCGGTCATTTTCCGCCTCGGAAACGCCATTCTCATGTGTCACCCCGTGGTTCGCCGCCTTTCTTCCCCGGCACCCGTTTGAGAGCATAGAAGACAGAATATGCGTCGTTATTCCGGTTTCGCCGTCCTCTTGGTGATCATCGTCGGCAATCTTGCGGTGTGGTGGTTGATGAACCGTCCGCAGACCGATTTGCCCTGGCATGGCGAGATCAAGAGCATCTCGTTCAGCCCCTACCGCAAGGAAGACAGCGGGCTGATCCCCGGCCACGAACCGCCGCCGGACTCGATCATGCGAGATCTGGCGCTGGTGGCCCCGGTGGTGCAGTCGATCCGCCTGTACAACGCCAAGCCGATGACCCAGGCGATTCCGGCGATGGCCGCCAAGTTCAATCTGCGCGTGACCGCCGGCGTCTGGCTGGCCGGCGCCCTGAGCGATCCGAACCTGCGCCTGGACAAGCCGCGCAACCAGATGAGCCCCGACGAGGCCAAGGCCTATCAGCTGCAAATGGACGCGCTGATGGCCAACGAGGAAGAGATCAACGCCGGCATCGACATGGCGCGTAACAACACCAACATCGACCGCCTGATCGTCGGCAACGAGACCATTCTGACCGGCCAGACCACCGTGCCGCAGTTGGTCCGCTATATCCGCCGGGTCAAGGCCAAGGTCCACCAGCCAGTGTCAACCGCCGAGCCGGCCTCGGTATGGCTGTCGCATCCCGAACTGGTGCGCGAGGTCGATTTCATCGCCTTGCACGTTCTGCCCTATTGGGAAGGCATCCCCGCCGAGGACTCCGTCGATTTCGTCATCGGCCAATATGACGCCGTGCAGCGCATCTATCCCGACAAGCATGTGATGCTGGCCGAAGTGGGGTGGCCGTCAGCCGGCAAGGGCCGCCAGCAGGCCGAGCCGTCGGTGATCAATCAGGCGATGTTCCTGCGCCGCTTCCTCAACACCGCCACCGAACAGGGTATCGACTACAACGTCATCGAAGCCTTCGACCAGCCGTGGAAAGAAGCCTTCGAGTGGAAGGTCGGCACCCATTGGGGCGTGTGGGATGCGGATCGCCATCCCAAGTTCTCGATGATCGAGCCGGTCGAGGAAATCAAGCAGTGGCGTCTGCAAGCCGGCGGCGCCACCATCCTGGCGCTGATCCCGGTGATGTGGTTCCTCTACAATTGGCGCCATCTGCATACGCGCGGCAAAATCTTCTTCGCCGTGCTGCTGCAATTCGCCGCCTCGCTGGTCATCTGGACCATGTCGACGCCGGTCATCCGCGATTTCGCCCCATCGACTAAACTGATGTATTCGGTCCTGGTTCCAGCGCAGATCATCTTGCTGGTGGTCATTCTGATCGCTGGCTACGAGCTGACCGAGCTGACCTGGGCGCGGCAGAAACGCCGCGACTTCACCCCCGAGACGGCGCCGCAACCGACCCGCTTCCCCAAGGTGTCGCTGCATCTGCCCTGCTATAACGAACCGCCCGATATGCTGAAGCTAACCCTGGACAGCTTGGTGGCGCTGGATTATCCGAACTTCGAAGTGCTGGTGCTGGACAACAACACCCGCGATCCCGAAGTGTGGAAACCGGTGCAGGAGTACTGCGCCGAGCTGGGTGAGCGGTTCAAGTTCTACCATCTGGGCAAGTGGCCCGGCGCCAAGGCCGGCGCGTTGAATTTCGGCCTGACCCAGACCGATCCCGACGCCGAAGTGGTTGGCGTCATCGATTCCGATTATCAGGTTTCGACCGACTGGCTGAAAGTGCTGGTGCCCTATTTCGAGAATCCCAAGGTCGGCTGGGTGCAGGCGCCGCAGGATCACCGCGAGTGGCAGCACGACCTGTTCAAGGAATGCATCAACTGGGAATATGCCGGTTTCTTCGATATCGGCATGGTTGCCCGTAACGAAGAAAACGCCATCATCCAGCACGGCACGATGACCCTGATCCGCCGCAAGGCGCTGGAAGAAACCGGTCAATGGGCCGAATGGACCATCTGCGAAGACGCCGAGCTGGGCCTGCGCTTGCTGGAGAACGGCTATGAGTCGGTCTATCTGAGCCATCGCTTCGGCCATGGCCTGACCCCCGACAACTTCACCGCCTATAAGAAGCAGCGCTTCCGCTGGGCCTATGGCGCCTGCCAGATTCTCAAGGGCCATTGGCGTTCGCTGATTCCCTTCAAGAACACCGGCCTGACCTCGGGGCAGAAATACCACTTCATCACCGGCTGGCTGCCGTGGTTCGCCGATGCCTTCTATGTGCTGTTCACAGTGCTGTCGGTGGGCTGGACGCTGGGCCTGATCTTCGCCCCGCGCGCCTTCGATTTCCCGCTGGCGATCTTCGTCATGCCGACCGTCGGCGTGTTCGTCGCCAAGCTGATCCACCACCTGTTCCTGTATTCGACGCGGGTGAAGTGCAATTGGCGGCAGCGCATCGGCTCGGCCATCGCCGGCATGGGGCTGACCTATTCCATCGGCCGCGCCATGTGGCAGGGCGTGTTCACCAAGACCATCCCCTTCCTACGCACGCCGAAATGCGAGGACAAGGCGGCCTGGACCGCCGGCTTCATGATGGCCCGCGACGAGACCATCCTGATGCTGTCGCAATGGTTCTGCGCCGCGGGGATCCTCTACGACAAAGGCACCAACGACCTTGACGCGCGGATGTGGGCGCTGGTGCTGAGCGTGCAGTCAATCCCCTATATGGCGGCGCTGGTCACGGCGATGATCTCGGCCCTGCCGACCGAGGGCTTCATGAAGCGGCTGGAGGCCAAGGCCAAAGCCAAGGAGGCCCGCAAAGCCGCCAAGGCCGCCCCGCCCCTGGCCCCGACCGAAGCGCAATGACGTGCCGCGCCTGCTGATCGAGTTGACCCGCCCCCTGCCGCCGGTGCTGGCGGTGGGCGCGTTCCTCAAAAACACCCTGTGCGCCATCTCCGGCGCACAGGCAGTGATCACGCCGGCCATCGGCAACCTCGACTCCGCCGCCGCCATCGCCGATTTCGAGACCGCCGCCGCCGCGTTGCTGGCCGAGTTGCCCGCCCCGCCCCGGCTGATCGCACATGACCTGCATCCCGATTTCTATTCCACCCGCTGGGCGCAGACGCAGACCGCCACGGCGCTGCCGGTGCAGCATCATCACGCCCATACCGCCGCCATCGCCGCCGAGCATGGTCACGACGGCCCGCTGATCGGCTTGGCCCTCGACGGCTTCGGCCTTGGCCCCGGCAACCAGTCCTGGGGCGGAGAATTGCTGCGCGTCGATGGCCCCGCCTTTCAGCGCCTGGGTCATCTGGCCTTGCTGGCCCAACCGGGCGGAGATGTGGCGGCGCGCGAGCCCTGGCGCATGGCGGCAGCGGCCCTGCACCAGATGGGGCGCGGCGACGACATCGCCGCCCGCTTCCCCGGCCAAGCCGCCTCGGCTAGGCTGGGGTTGATCCTCGATAAGGGGCTGCATTGCCCGCTGACCTCCAGCGCCGGGCGGCTGTTCGACGCCGCTTGCGGGCTGCTGGGGCTGCATCTGGTTTCCGCCTTCGAGGGCCAAGCGCCGATGGCCCTGGAAGCCCTGGTCACTCGCCCGCGCGTGCTGGCCTCCGGCTGGACCCTGCACGACGGCGTGCTCGACTGCCTGCCCTTGCTGGAGGCGTTGATCGGCCTTGAACCCGCCGACGGCGCCGATCTGTTCCACGGCACCCTGATCGCCGCCCTGACCCAATGGGCCGCCGAGGCCGCCTCCTCCACCGGCATCACCAGCATCGCCATGGGCGGCGGCTGCTTCTTCAACGCGGTGCTGCGCCAAGGCATGGTCGAGGCGTTGACGGCGCGCGGCTTGACGCCGTTGCTACCGCGCCAAGCCTCGCCCGGCGACCCCGGAGTCAGTTTAGGCCAAGCCTGGATTGCCGCATTGCTGGCCGAGCGCGGGGCATGAGCCCGCGCGGCTCGTTGTCGCTGCGGCTTTCGCTATTCTATGGCGCCATCTTTTCCGTGATCGGCATTCAGTTGCCGTTCTGGCCGCTGTATCTGTCCGACAAGGGCATGAGCCCGGCGCAGATCGGCCAGATCATGGCTTCGGCGTTCTTCATCAAGATCCTCACCAACCCGGTGGTCGGCCATGTCGTCGACCGGCGCGGAGACCGCCGCTTGCCGCTGCTGGCGCTGGCCCTGGTCGCCGCCATCGCCAGCATGGCCTTTGCCGTGGCCGACAGCTTCACGGGGTTATTGGTGGTGACGCTGGTGTCGTCGGCGGCGTTCACCGCCATGATGCCGCTGGGCGACAGCCTGACCATGCTCAGCGCCGGAACCCATCGCCTGGATTACGGACGCAT
This sequence comes from Patescibacteria group bacterium, assembly GCA_035297005.1. Classification (GTDB taxonomy): domain Bacteria; phylum Pseudomonadota; class Alphaproteobacteria; order Rhodospirillales; family Magnetospirillaceae; genus DATGZW01. Next base: position 2,524 of record DATGZW010000144.1, on the reverse strand, counting down.
CCGGTTGTGGGGCTCGCTGAGCTTCATCGCCGCCGCTACCCTGTCGGGCTGGCTGCTGGTCGATGCGCCGCGCCCCGCCATTTTGTGGAGCGTCGTCGCCGGGCAGGTGCTCAGCGTCGCCGCCGTGTGGCTGCTGCCCGACATCCGCAGCCCGCGCGCCCCGCCGCGCCAGCCGCTGCGAGCCTTGATCGCCAGCCCGCCATTCCTGCTGTTCCTGGCCACCAGCAGCCTGACCCAGGTCAGCCACATGATCTATTACGGCTTCGCCACCCTGTATTGGCGCGCCGCCGGGCTGTCGGGAGGCGTCATCGGCGCGTTATGGGCGGAAGGCGTCGTCGCCGAGGTCATCCTGTTCGCCTTCGGCGCCCGTCTGGTGGCGCGCTTCGGCCCCGGCAAACTGATGGCCGCCGCCGGTATTGCCGGAGCCCTGCGCTGGACGGTCCTGGCCCTGACCACCGATCCTTGGGCGCTGGCCTCGGTGCAGTTCCTGCACGCCTTCACCTTCGGCGCCAACCATTTGGGCGCCATGCACTTCATCAACCGCGCCGCCCCCGCCGGGCTGTCGGCACGCGCCCAGGGGATCTATTCCTCGGTCACCATGGGCGTGGTGCCGGGACTGGCGATGCTGGTCGCGGGGAGGCTGTATGAGAGCTTGGGCGGGTATGCGTTTCTGGTGACCAGCGTGTTGTCGGCGGCGGGGGCTGGGTTGTCGGTGGTGTTGATGAAGAGGTGGTCGGGGGGAGTGGTGGTGTGAGGGGCTATCATTCATGCCTGCGTTCCAGCCTTTCCGTTTCTAGTCGCTGATTGGCAAAGGAGGACAACTGGACAAGGCAGTGCAAAGATGCCACTATAAGTGGTGAATTTGGAGATTGTTGAATCTGATGCTCGCCCCTTTCATCCATGTCCAGCAAGCTCGACGGTCGTTTTTCCTCACAGCTCTGCCCGCGTCATTTCTGGTCCGAATCAGCTACGCTGCGGTACGGCGGCAAGATGAAGAGGAAGGCTCCGTTCAACGAGTGCTCAACCCGTCGCGCATTATCGGCATCAAGGCATTTGCACTTCAAGATGGTGATTTTCCGGCCAGTATCGCGTTGAATTGGGTGGGGGCTCCGTTAATAACTGAACTTGGAAATCTTGTCATTCCTGATGCTCCTCGTAGCGCGCAGATACTTGACGGGCAGCACAGAGTGGCTGGTCTGGGCGAGGCAATTCAGGAACGCCAAGAGTTAGCCACTCAAATGATCCCGGTTGCAATATACTCTGGATTAGACACGCGTGAGTGCGCCAACATATTCTTGTCGATTAATACGGAGCAAAAGCCGGTACCAAAAAGTTTAGTATATGACCTGTATGGTATAGCAAGCGCTGAGCTGATTGATCAAGCCGCTGATCGTGCTCGTGACATAACCGTTTCTTTGAATGAGCCCGGACAGGCTTACGATGGACTGATAAAATTTCCAAACACTCCACGGCGACGGGGAGGTATCGCCCTATCAACTGCGGTTTCCGCTATAAAGCCTTTGGTGACGGAGAAGGGGACGCTTGACCAAATCGGAGCCTCATCGCTAGAGATGCAACGACAGATTGTGCAAAATTTCTTCTCCGTATTATCAAGCAAATATGGTGAACGTTGGACCGACCCGACAAATGCTTTTCTCTATGCTGGTGGCTTCATAGGGGCGCTGGAATTTCTTCACTTAAAAATTATCCCTTACTGTATATTGCAAGGATCATTCGAGACTAGCATCATTGCCAAAGCACTACGTCTCGAAGAATCAGACATGATCCGCCAAGAAGAAATCAAGGGATTGGGCGGGAGAGACGCTCCGAAACGCGTTTTTGATCGTCTCGTGGATGCTTTCCAGCCAGCGGAGAACGCGGCGCCAAAGTTCAGGCTCTAGCAGCATGGCACATCAAGCGGCGGAAAGCATACTCGCTTGGCTTGCCCCACAGAGAGTGGGGAATCCCGCGATGTGTATATTAGATGCAGAGGTAGTGGCTCGGACCAAGGCCCACCTAAAACTTGACGCAAAAGGACTTCTCTATTCGTCAACACTTAGCTTCTTATCGGCCATTGAGGGTGCGCAGGGGGCGTCATTTTCCTGGGCAATAGTTAAGCTATACTACTCTTGCTTCTACGCCGCCCGGTCCATCCTTGCCTCAAACGATGCCTGTATATTTTATTCTGGCACAAAACCTTACAGTATAAATCTTGCACCGGGAGCCAGCCCCAAGAAGGAGAATGGCGTTACACATAAAGTTGTTTGGACTTTGTTTTCGAGAGAATTCCCGAACAACATTCTGCTTAATGACGTTGATGGCATGGCAGCTCATGCCTGGATGACGAGACTTCGCGAAACGGCAAATTACAAAAATGCAAAATTTCCTGACCCCTTAGTTCCAGAAGCATTTTCATTTCTCGATAGTAGCGGCGTTGGCGCGACATTGACGGCGTACCATACCGATACGGTTGACCTGTTTACTTTTGACAGAGACCATGCAGCCGTTGCTTTTCCCATGAAAT
>DATGZW010000143.1:0-5171 GCA_035297005.1 Patescibacteria group bacterium | reverse complement strand
AGTCGTACTCCAGCCCGCGATGCGCCGTCGCCATCAGTTGCGCCTCGGTCTGCATTTTGTGGCGCAAGGCCTCGCGTTCGACGATGGGAGCATCGACCAGACGCAACGCATCGGCGGCCAGACGCTGCACCAGCATACGCTGACGCCCGGAAATATTGATGACCGTCGCCCCCTGGTCCTGACCCTTGACCAGAAGATGAAAAACAGTGAACGCGCCAAGAGACACGCCCGCCAGCATGAGCAGGATCAAAAAGAACCGAAGACGCAGCCACCGGCTCAGCCGGTTGCCGATCTCCTGTCCTGCGCCGCGGCGCACGGTGCTCCCGCTGGCCAGTGTGACCTCCCATTCGGTTCGACTTTTCCGCCAATCTCCCGCAACGCGGGAGATGAGGCCAAAGTCAAGTGTCCACTATGCCGATGGATATAGCAATTGTCATAAAATCGCGAGGTCGTCTTCCACCAACCGATGGCCTTCGCGGCCATGGATATAGCCGTTGGCGAATTCGGCATCGGGCGCCAGATCAGCCAGCCGCGTACTTGCCGCGTCGGGCGACAGAGTGCCGTCCAGCACCTCGCGGAAGCTGCGCGCCACCGCCACCATGTCGCAGTGATGCGGCCACAGGCGGAAGCGGTTGACGCCCACGCGGCGCAATTCGGCCAGTTCGGCCAGCAACGCCAGATAATGGTAGGACATGGTCTGGGTGCCGTTGACGGTCAGGAACGGCTTGCCGTCCATGGTATCGACCGGCATACCATCGGGATCCTCGGCGCAGACGTACTGGCAGCCGTCCTTGTGCAGGTTGCGCGAGCGGGCGTGGTAGCAGCGCGCCGAGATGGCCAGCGGGATCCGCCCGAAAGCCTGCACTTCAATCTCGACAAGGTTCTGCGCCGCCAGGATGGCGATGGTGGCCGCCGGAAGTTCGGCGGGCATCGACACCCGCACGGCACCCATGCCGGCCAGATAAGCCAGCGTGCCTTCGTTGTAGACATTGACGAACGGCCCGACCACATGCGGCCGCCCGTTCAGCGCAGCGGCGGCGGCGATGTCGTTGGCTTCCACCATGAAGCCGCCGCTGTCGGCGGTCAGGTCGCGCACGCCGTCGCGCTCGCGTTCGGTCATCACCAGGGCCAGGGTGGACAGCACCACTTCCTTGCCGCCGGCAGCCAGACGCTCGGCCACTTCGGGGATGTATTTGTCGAAGAACGGCGCCCGCTTCGAGCACACCACCTCGCCCAGATGCACGGTGTCGACCGGCGCTTCGTCGGCGATGCGGAACATGAAGTCGCGCCACGCCTCGGGCTTCCAGTTGAACAGCACCGGCCCCAGGGTCAGCTTGGCCGGCGGCAGCACAGAGGCGTTCATCGCCAGCTCCTCTCATAGGCGCCAGCCGTTTGCCGGCCGCCTTCGGTGATGTTGTCGAGATCGATATCGGGCGGCGCCTCGCCCCTGCGGATGGCGTCCACCGCTTGGCGGAAGGCTTTAACCACCGCCCCCACATAGGCGCGGCCACGCTGGCGGCCTTCGATCTTGAAGCCGGTCACTCCGGCTTTGATCAGTTCGGGCAGCATGGCCAGGGTATTCAGCGAGGTCGGCTCCTCGAACAGATAGCTCAGCTTGCCATTGGCCTCGAAACGGCCCTTGCACAGGGTCGGATAACCCGCCGGCTCGCCCGCGCCAAAGGTGTTGATGGTGAAGCCACCTAGTTCCGACACGACCTTCTCGCCGCGCTCGACATAACGCACATGGCTGGCCGGCGAGCAGACGCCGTTCATGTTGGGCGACAGGCCGGTCGCATAGGACGACAGGGCGCAACGGCCCTCGGCCATCACGCACAGCCCGCCGAAGACGAACACCTCCATCTCGACCGGCACATCGGCGGCCAGGGCGGCGATTTCCGGCACGGTGAGCACGCGCGGCAGTACGGCGCGCTGGATGTTGAAGGCCTGGTGGTAAAAACGGATCGCTTCCGGGCTGGAGGCCGAGGCTTGCACCGACAGATGCAGCCGCAAATCCGGATGGGTCTTGGCGGCATAGGCGCACAACCCGACATCGGCGACAATCACCGCATCGGCCTTGAGCCGGGCGGCGTCATCCACCGCCTGATGCCAGATCTCCGGCTTGCCAGCGCGCGGGAAGGTGTTGATGGCGACCAGCACCTTGGTGCCGCGCTCATGCGCATAGGCGATGCCGTCGGCCAGTTCCGGGCGGCTGAAATTCAAGCCGGGGAAATTGCGGGCGTTGGTTTCGTCGCGGAAGCCGACATAGACGCAGTCGGCCCCGGCATCGACGGCGGCTTTCAGGGCGGCGGGAGTGCCGGCGGGACAGACGAGTTCGACGTTTTCAGCGGTCATGCACGGTGCTCGCGATTACGAAGGGTACGACGGATCGAGGCAAGCTCGGTCTCCAGCTCGGAAATGCGGGAAGATTGGGCATCGGTGCCGCGCAGCGCCGTGCCGATCAGCGAACGGCGCACCATGTCCATATCGCGCGACAGCAGGTTGAACAACCGCCCGCCGACACTGGCGAAATGCCGCAGCGGACGGGCCAGCGGCCCCAGCGTGGCGGCGAAGTCGTCTTCCAGATTGATGCCCGCGCCGTCGATGGCGTTGCGCAGGGCCAACACGACTTCGGTGTCGCCCTCGATGACCAATTGGCGCGAGAAGAAAGCGGCGTCTCCGTCGATGCGGCCTTCCGACAGGGCGAACAGCATCTCCAGCGGCCCCCGGATAAAGGCGGTCGCCGCAACGTCCGAGAAATCGCGGTGTACGGTCAACGTTGGCATCTGCGGATGCGGTTCCAGCACCAGCACGAAGGGCAGATCGACCGGGTCGATGCCGACCACCGAATCCGGATAATCGGCCAAGCGCTCCAGAATGCCGGGATGACGGCGGCGCACCACCGACAGAATGGCGTCGAACAGCGGTTGCAGCAGGCGCGGCGGCACCGGCGCCAGAGCGATCCCGGCCAGCAGCACCGGCGAAAACGGCGGATCGACGGGGCGCGAAGGCTGCGCCGCGCGAGGGTTCTGCATAACCTGGTCAACTCCGAAAAGGGGATACTGGCCCAACGCGAGAGAAAAGCATCCGCATGCGCGCCTCGTCAAGATTTGCGCGCCCTTTTGGAACATTTGGAAACTGAGCATTCGCGCCAGCCGCACCTAAAGGGCGTCCAGGGCGGCATAGCACAGCTAATAGGTTGTTTTCCATGCCAAGCTGCGCTCGACACGGGCCGGAACAGGGGGGCTGCTTCCGGCCCGCTTTCGAGAAGCAAACAGGGTGTCTGGCGACAACCCCGAACGGTCTCTATGGCCCGGCGTTCCACGCGGCTGGGTCGACCGGGCTGACCGCAATAAACGACACCCGCGGCCCGCCGACCTTGACGTTTGTCAAAGATCGTGATGCCAGTTCAAAAAAGGTTGCTACGGCTTCAGCATGGACTCCAACACCGCTTCCATTTCGGGGCTGTCCCAAGCGGCCGGGCCTTCGATGCGGGCGACTTCCAGCCCCTGGCGATCGATCACCAAGGTGGTCGGCAATCCCCGGATACCCATCGAGGTTGCCATCTCCTGGGTGTCGTCCAGAAATTTATCCAGATGGGCGACCCTGAGGTCCGAATAGAATTTATCCACCGCCGGCAGGCCCCGGCGATCGACCGACACCGCCAGCACCACCACGCCCCGCGCCCCCAATTGGCCTTGCAGGCGATCCAGAGCGGGGAATTCCTCGCGGCAGGGCTGGCACCAGCTGGCCCAGAAATCCAGCACCACCACCTTGCCTTTGAAGCTGTCCAGGCTGACCCGATGCCCCCAGGCATCGGCGAAGCTGACGGCCGGCACCGGCTGAGGCGCCCCCATCGACAGGCTATGCGGCGCCGCCCAGGCCGGAACGGCGGTGCAGACCAACAGGAACAGGGCGAACAGGCGCTTCATGGGGGAACTCACTTCCAACATCTTGGGCGAAATGAGTCTACGCGCCGGCGCTGCTCCCGTCGAGTCCGGGCGGAGGCACCACGTCCTCCGCCCAAACCACGACGCCGGACTTAAGCGGTTACCAACTGCGGATGCGCGGCGGCGTTCCACAAGGCCCGATGGCCCAGGGTGCTTTGCTCACGGTCAACCTTGATCTGCACCACCGTGGTCAACGGCTCGGCCAAGGCGGCGGCAAAGGCGGTGGCGAACTCCGTCGTCTCGACGCAGGCGTGACCATGCCCCCAGATGGCGGCGGCGGCTCCGATATCGGCACCCGGCGGGGTGTACCAGCCTTTCTCGAACTCATGCTTGGGCAAATTGACTGGCGGCAGGTGCTGGAAGATCATGCCGCCGCCGTTGTCGAGCACGCAGATGACCGCGTCCAAGCCGGTCGAGGCCAAGCCGCCGATGTCGTGGCTGAAAGTTAGGTCGCCAAGCAAGGCCGCCGCCTTGGTGTAGCGGCCCGAGGCCACCGCGCCGAGGAAGGTCGAAACCAGACCGTCGATGCCGGCGACGCCGCGATTGGCCATCACCGTGATATTCTTGCCCGAAATGCCCGAATAGGCGTCCAAATCGCGCACCGCCATCGAATTGCCGATGAACAGCAACGAGCCGTCGGGCAGGCTGTCGATCATGGCGCGGCTGATGGCGACTTCCGGCGGGCCAAGACGTTGGATCAACTCTTCGGCTTCGGCTTCAGCGGTCCGGAAGGTTTCGACCCAGGAATCCGGGGCGCAGGCCTTGACCTCGGCGGCCATGCCCAGCGCCACCGCCTCCAGATCGGCCTGGATCATGATCTCGGCGGCGCGCTTGGGGTCGGGCCAACGCGAATCGCCGCTGACGACGATGCGGTCGCAATCGACACCCGACAGCCAGTTCGCATAGGGCTTGGACAAGGGGAAGGCGCCGAACCGCAGGATCCACTCGGGCGCAAACCCGCCAGCGCGCAAGAAGGTGTCATAGCGGGCAAAGACGCGGGATTTGTCATGCGAGCCGAAGCGCATGCCGCACAACGGATCGGCCAGGATGGGAACGTTCAGCGCCTCGGCCAGACGGGCCACGGGGGCGGTCGGCACTTCCTCGCAGCCGCAAACGATGACACCGCGACGCCCGCCCAGCTTCTCGGCCAACGCGCGCAGCTCGAAGGCCGGCGGAGTCAGCTTGGGCAGGATGACGCGCGGGCGGCGGGCTTCGAACATCGGC